>JBDNDI010000142.1:0-6946 GCA_046719195.1 Spirochaetales bacterium
GATGCGCCTGCCGCCGCCAGCGCATCGATCACACGACGCGGCGTGACCGAAAGATCCTTTGCTAAATTGACATTAGCAAGCATCTCTATAATTACATCTACACCCCTACCCGCGGTGATCTGCATTATCATATTGAATCGATCTGGAGAAGTATGATCCAGCACATACTCTGCCCCTTGTTCCCGAACCAGAGCTCTACCTTCCTCTGTGCCCCCTGTGGCAATTACCTTTAGACCGGCATTTACAGCAAGTTGTACCGTAGCTAGGCCCACTCCTCCAGTAGCACCATGGACAAGGACTGTTTCACCCGGCAGGGCTTTTGCCCGCTGGAATAGCGCATGGTACGCGGTGGAATAGGCTATGTCCACAGCGGCGCCTTGCTCAAAGGATAGTTTTTCCGGTAAAGGATGTACCTCTTTTTCAGCACAAAGAGTTTTTTCTGCATACACTCCGGAAAGGGTTCCGCTGGTATACACCCTGTCCCCTATCCGTACTGTTTGTACTCCCTCTCCCACCGCTTCCACTACGCCTGCACACTCCCAGCCGGGAATATACGGCAAAGAAGGTTTTAAAGCATAAGTACCGGATCGGATATACGTTTCTATCGGATTTACCCCTATTGCTTTAACCGCTACAAGGACTTCTCCTGGGCCGGGTTTTGGGGCTGGTATTTCCTCAAGAGTAAGAACCTCTGGACCTCCAAACTGATGAACTCGTATGGCTTTCATACAAAGAACTATAACCCTAAACGGGATCGGATTTCCAGGGCTCGGCTAGGCTCAAGAGCGGAAGTTTCTACGGATGCTTTATGTTTCCGCTTCTGCTTTTCCTGCTGCTTCTCCAGTACTATATACCCTTCCAGGTCCTGCAGTATCTTTTCAAAAATACAAGCAGTAAGTTCTACATCGTACGCACCCTCATGTAACCTTCCGCTATCCACTGATAAACCATACCTGTGGGCAAGTTTAGAAAGACTCGGGAATTTATCGGTAGTATGGGATTTCATGGTGCAAAAACGTGCTACATCCTTTAGAAAGGGAAGGAATTTCAGATCAAAATTAATATTATGTCCCACTACTAAGTCTATACCTTGGCAGAACTCTACGAACTCGTAATCCTCATCGAAAAACTCCGGCCATCCCTTTCCTTCCCTCTCCCTTCGGATACGATCTTTAGTTAGACCGTTTACTCGAAGCGCTTCGGGATTTTCACTTTCCCTCGAATAGTAAAACCGGTGAAAACGGCCCACCTTTTCCCATTGGGTGTATTGACAGCGATACTTAACCGCGGTTACGGATAACACACTGTAGCGGGGAGAAAGGCCATTGGTTTCTAAATCCAGTACCAGCACTAGAGTTTCCGGTTTTTTACTAAGTATTTTTTGAAGAAACCGGAAGGAGGAAGAATTGGAAGGAGGTTCGGTCGGTTGAGGATTCATCAGCTTTCATCTCCTAGGGAATGGGAAGTACGTAATTCCGCCTGCCGACGGTACTGGGCATGATATAGCGCAAAATACGCCCCTTTTGCCTCCATTAACTCCTGGTGAGAGCCCCATTCCACAATTTTACCCCCTTGAAGTACTAGTATTTTATCTGCCTCGCGTATGGTAGACAACCGATGAGCGATAATAATGCTGATTCTGCCTTTCCTTAACCGTTCCAATGCCCTTTGAATATGAACCTCTGTCCTTGTATCTACATTGCTTGTGGCTTCATCTAAGATGAGGATAGGAGGATCTGCCAAAAGAGCCCGGGCAAGCGATATCAATTGCCGTTCCCCCTGGCTTAGATTTATCCCATCATCCTTCAATAGAGTATCGTATCCCTCCGGTAGTTTCCGAATAAAAGGGTCCGCTTCAGCTATACGCGCTGCCTCTTCTACCTCTTCATCCGTAGCACTTAATCGTCCATATCGAATATTTTCCCGTAAAGTGTCTGCAAACAGATAGGTGTCCTGCAGTACTATCCCCAAGTTTTTCCGTAAAACCGAGCGAGGTATTTCGCGTATATCCCGTTCGTTTAGAAGGATTGACCCTGCCTCCACGTCATAGAAACGGGCTAGTAGGTTTACTAGAGTGGTTTTCCCTGCTCCTGTTGGACCTACAATAGCAATCGTCTGCCCTTTACCTGCATGAAAGCTTACATCCGAAAGCACTCGTATTGTGGGTAGGTAGGAAAAATGTACATGCCGAAATTTTATGGTATGTATAGGAAGTTTTTTATAGGTACTGAGTTCTTTTTCCTGTATTTCCTTTTCCTCAGGAGGCTGATCAAGAAGTTCAAACACCCGTTCTGCAGCGGCAAATGCGGCTTGCAGTAGGTTCCATTGATTGGCGGTTTCGTTAATCGGCCGCATAAACTGCCGGGAGTACTGTAAAAAACTTGCTACAGTTCCGATAGAAAGAAGGTACTTAAGCACAAGCCATCCACCGATTAAAGCTGTTATTAAGAAACTCAGGTTGTTCATTAAGTTCATTAAAGGAGGCACAATTCCCGATAACACCTGAGCTTGAATTCCATATCTGTGTAGACTCCGATTGATTGCCTGAAATCTTTCTTTAACTTTCTCCTCCGCTGTAAACGCTTTTACTACCCAGAGGGCTGAAACTGTTTCTTCTATGTGGGCATTCAGAGCTCCTAATTCCCTTTGCTGTCGAGTAAAAGCCTTTCGCGTTTGAGAGGAAATAAGAGAAGTAAAAAGAAAACCTAGAGGTACAACCCCCAAACTGCCTAAGGTTAATAAAGGGCTTAAATAAATCATCATTCCTAAGGCCCCACTTAGTATAAGAATACTGGAGAGCACCTGAAGAATCCCCTGCGATAGGGTCATATTTATGGTGTCGATATCATTGACCATCCGGCTCATTAATTCACCCGTGGGCCGTTGGTCAAAAAATGAAACAGGTAAAGTGTGGTATGTTTTAAATAGATCCTGTCTAAGGTGGTACATAACTTCTTGGGAGAGTCTAGCCATATAGTAGTATTGTAGAAAGGTACTAATTCCGCCGAAGCCGTAAAGAAATAATAGAAAACCAAGAATCTTACCCAACCGCTCTAGATCTACTTTTCCGGTTCCGGAGGCTAACACATCTATCCCTCTTCCTATTAGGTAGGGAGCAAAAAAGCTTGTAAAGGAACTTCCCAATGCACAACCTACAATAAGGACTAACAAAAACCTTTGCGGTATAAAATACTGATAGAGTCTCCGAAGAACCATCCATATATTTTTAGGTTTTTCTTTGGGGCCTAAATACACCGGCCCTCCGCTAGCCCTTCCGGGTCTAAAAGCCATTCCCTCAGAAGGCTTACTACCTTGCAATTCGACCCCCCTCTTCAACCTGGATCTGATAAATCTCCTGATATAAAGGATTATTCTGAAGAAGATCTCGATGGGTGCCCCACCCTGCCACCTTTCCTTTATCTAACAGTAGGATGGAATCTGCGGGAAGTACCGAACTTATTCGTTGGGTTACGATAAGCACGGTAGTTTCTTTTAGAGTCCGTAATCCTTCCTGAATAGCCGCTTCCGTAGAAAGGTCCACTGCACTCGTGGCATCATCTAAGAGCAGCAGAGAAGGTCGTCGCAATAAAGCTCGAGCAAGGCTAAGGCGTTGTTTCTGCCCTCCCGAAAGATTCACCCCTCGTCTACCTATAGGTGTATCGAATCCCTCAGGTAAGTTCAGGATAAATTCTTCTGCTTGCGCTAGTTGTGTCGCCCACTGAAGGTCTTTTTCATTTACTCCTTCGATTCCCCAAAGTAGATTTTCCTTTATGGTGCCTGTAAAGAGCAGAGGGGCCTGCATTACCCAGCCTATCTTTTTTCTAAGTTCTGTCAAAGATATCGAGGTAGTCGGTATTCCGTTTAGAAGGATCTGACCCTTTAAAGGATCAAAAAACCTAAGAAGTAAAAATAGAATTGTACTTTTACCAGCTCCTGTAGGACCTAATAAACCTAAAGTAGTACCTGCCGGAACCTGAAAAGACACCTCCTGTAAAACTGGTTCTGCGCCAGACTCTTCGTACTTAAAAGTAACCTGTTGAAACTCAATACTTACATGCTTCTGACTTTCAGTTTCCAAGCTTTTTAATAGACCGGGGAGGGCAAAGTAAGGCTCGGATTTTAATGCAAGAAGTTCTTCGATTCTTTTTATGGACGCTTTAACTCTTGCCAGGGTTACTAAAAGAAAGGCCACCATCATCAGACTATGAAGAATTTGGGTTAAGTAAGTAATTATGGCTATTACTTTACCTACTTCTAACGCCCCTCTGTTTACTCTTTGTCCCCCTATCCACAGAACAATTACAATGCATAGATTCATGGTCAAAAAGAAAAGGGGCATACTCCCGCTCATGAGTTCAGATACACGAACAGTGGCATCCCGTAATTCTACATTTACTTTTTCAAATCGTTTTTGCTCATACTTAGCTTGTACATAGGCTTTAATTAACCGTATGCCTGCGAGATTTTCCCGCACCACCCGGTTCACTTCGTCCAATTTTTCCTGCACGATCTGGAATAAGGGCAATCCCCGAGAAATTACCACCCCCATACCTACAAAGAGAAATCCGTAGCAAATGCTGAGGACTATGAGGAGATCAGGGGATAACAAGAAAATCATAATAGTCCCCCCGATAAATAAAAGCGGGGCTCGGACCATCATTCTTAGCATCATAAGGACAAAGGTCTGCACCTGATTCGTATCGTTTGTTAACCGAGTAATGAGGGTTTGAGGTGACAATTGATCAAGGGAGGCTAGGGAAAGACTCTGTACATGAGCATAGAGCTGTTTTCTTACATCTGCTCCAACGGACTGGGAAGTATAACTAGAAAGAACAGTGCAACCCACTCCCCCCAACAGTCCTAAAAATGCTAGGGTTACCATTCTTACTCCCGTTGTAAGCACAAACCCTAAATCTCCTGTCTTAATTCCGTGGTCTACAATACGAGCCATCAGGAGGGGTTGATACACATCTGCCACTACTTCACCCGTCATTAAAAGAACCGCTCCCAAAGCAGGGAGCCAGTAAGGTGCTAGGCAGCGAAGGAGAAATCGCATAGGTAGAGTATGCCAATTTTCCCTCTTTCCATCCAGACACTAAGGTACTATGATAGATAGAAAAGGTAGAAGCCAAATGGAAAAGAAAAAAAAGCCTTACTTTTCTAATCTTCCCAAAGAAGAGTATCTACGGGTGGTGCAGTATGCAAAGCGGAGAAATTATTTACCGGGAGATACGATAGTTCGGGAAAAAACCCTAACCGATACTTTTTGCATAATAGAAGAAGGTAAGGTCGAGGTAACAAAAAAGTTTAGTGATGGGGAAGAAATGACTATAGCCCTATTGGAAGAAGGCGATTTCTTCGGAGAAATGGCGCTCTTAGATCAGGGACCTCGTTCTGCTTCTGTTCGGGCGCTTACTGAAACAGTAATCCAGGAGCTTTCCCGGGAGAACTTTGAGACCCTTCTTTTAGAGCACCCTACCCTAGCCTATGGCATTATGCGAGAGCTAGGTACTAGACTGCGGGAAACCGGCGTTTTGCTTGTATCCCATTTAGAACGGAAAAACAAGGAATTGCAGGAAGCCTATCTGGGCACGGTTCAGGCCTTGGTTAATGCCTTGGAGGCTAGGGATCCATATATGAGAGGCCATACCGAGAGGGTAACCCATATAGCCATTCATCTTGCCAAATATTTGCAAATAGAAAAGGAAGACCTTTTTGCCCTGAAAATCGGGGCTCTGCTACACGATTTGGGGAAAATCGGAATTTCAGATATGGTACTTCAAAAACAAGGCCCCCTTTCAGAAGAGGAGCGGTACCGGATTATGGAACATCCCCAATTGGGGGAAAACATTCTAAGAAATGTGCATTACCTGGAACGTTCTATCCCCTCGATTCTGTATCATCATGAACGGATAGACGGGAATGGGTATCCAGGAGGTTTATCCGGCTCCTCTATTCCCCTATTTGGTCGAATTATTGCTGTAGCCGATAGTGTAGATGCTATGATGAGCGATCGGCCCTACCGGCACCGGCTTAGTCTGGAAAAGGCTTTAGAACAATTAAAACAGGGCATTGACAAACAGTTTGACCGAGAGGTGGTGCAAGCTTTCTTTCAGGCTTTGGAAAACGGCGAGTTAGACGAAGTGTTGCCGGAAAGTGCGCAAAAACAACTTTAGAGGAGGTACAACGCTATGCCTATAATCGACCTTCCCCTCAGGGAACTTAAAATTTACCAAGGTATAAATCCTAAACCTGTAGATTTCGACTTTTACTGGGATAAAGCTTTAAAGGAGTTAGAAAACGTTGAACCTGCTATCGAATGGGTTCCTTCTAGGTTTCAGGCACCTAGTGCCGATTGCTACGACTTGTATTTTACCGGTGTAGGGAAAGCTCGAATTCATGCCCAACTATTAAAACCACGAAACACTCTAGGCAGGGGACCCGGGATAGTTCGTTATCATGGATACACCATGAATGCAGGTGATTGGTCGGAAAAATTGGTGTATACTGCCCAGGGCTTCACCGTTGCAGCTATGGATTGCAGAGGTCAGGGAGGAGCAAGCGAACTTTCTGCCGGAAACCATTTTTCTACTTTCCGAGGACTCCTTGTAGGAGATTTAAACGGTCCTCCTGAACGATTTCTCTATCGATCCATATATTTAGATGCTGTCCAATTGGTAAGGATCCTTATGCAGATGGACTCGGTAGATCCTAAGCGAATAGGGGTGGTAGGCGCCTCTCAGGGAGGTGCATTGGCGATGGCCGCAGCAGCGCTAGAACCCACCATAAAAAAATGCGCCCCCCTTTATCCCTTTCTCTGTGATTTTCAACGGGTATGGGAGATGGATCTTGGAGAACAGGCGTACGATGAGTTGAAAACCTGGTTTCGTCGTTTTGATCCCACCCATAGCCGGGAACAGGAAGTGTTTACCAAATTAGGATACTT
>JBDNDI010000143.1:0-6903 GCA_046719195.1 Spirochaetales bacterium
GACACAAAAACCTTTGTATTCCCTTGTCAGTTTTGTTCTACGCTGGCATCCTTTAATTCGTAATCTAAGGAACCTACTCGACCAGAAAGGTATTGGAGATATCTATTACACTGAGCTAGATTACTGGCATGGAATCAAGCCTTCCTTCTCCAGTTACTCCTGGATCCGAAAAAAGGAATATGCAGGGGGAAGCATGATTACCGGCGGATGTCATGCAGCAGATCTTGCTCGCTATTTAAAAGGGGAAGTGGAAGAAGTATTCGCCTATTCGTATAAACAAAGAAGGGACTTTGATTACCCTACCACCTATGTAGCAGCCCTTAAATTTAGAGATGGAACTGTGGGCAAGCTATCAGCCTCCCTTGACGGTTTAACGTTCCCCTATCAATTTAACATTGATTTGTTAGGAAGTTCAGGGGCTTTTCGGGGAAATAAAATCTATTCCTCTAGTCTGTTCCCTTTCCAAGACAGATGGGTAGAACTTCCCTGTCCTACTCCCGATTCCGGAAATGTTTCCCACCATCCTTTTAAAGAGGAAATTCATTATTTCCGACGTTGCTTACAGGAAGGTATCCTTCCTAGCCCGGACATAGAGGAAGCCCTTCGCTCCATGGAAATTGCCCTTGCTATTACCCAATCGGCTCTAGAAGGCAAACCTATACACCTAGGATAAAAAGAAAAAGCACCTATTCCGGTTAAGAAAAATGTACTATATTTATCTTTGTCATGTCTTTTTTAGCTAAAGCAATTTCCTACCGGCACAGCCTTCGGCAGCGAAATATTCACGAATTGCTAGACATTATAGAAAAAATCAATCATATCCGAGACTTCGACTCGTTGTTGGAAACTATCTTGCTGGAAGCTCGTAAGTTTGTAAATGCCGATGCCGGGACGATCTACCTTGCGGTAGGAGACCGGTTATACTTCAGCTATGTACAGAACGACACCCTTTTTCCGGAGGGAAGTAAAGAAAAATACCTAGGGAATAACCTTAGTATTCCCCTGGATAGGAGCTCTATTGCAGGGTATGCGGCTATTTCAGGGGAAACTCTCTTAATCGATGATGTGTACCATATTCAAAGTAATGTTTCTTTCAGTTTTAATCCTGCTTTCGATAAAAAGTTTTCTTACCATACCCAATCTATCCTTGTTGTCCCGTTATTAACAACCGACAACCTTCTCTTGGGTGTATTGCAGTTAATAAATGCAAAGGATCCTTTAGGTCATGTGGTACCCTTCTCTATGCAAGACCGTGTATATATTTCTCAGTTTGCCCAAAGTGCAGCAAATGCGATTGAAAAAGCAAAGCTTGCCCGCGAAATGGTATTACGGTTGGTGGAAGTGGTGGAGCTACGAGATCCCTTTGAAACGGCTACCCATGTAAAACGGGTGGGAGCCTTTGCAGTAGAATTATACGACGCTTGGGCGCAGAAGCATGGAGTTTCCGTAAAGGAACGTATCCAGGTGAAAGACATGCTTCGTACTGCTGCTATTTTGCATGATATAGGAAAAGTAGCCCTAAGCGATGCTATTTTAAAAAAGCCCTCCCAGTTATCAGAGGAAGAACGAAAGCAAATAAAAATGCATACGATACATGGAGCACGTCTTTTTCTGCGCAGTAATTCTGCCTGGGACCAGTATGCTGCAGAGGTTACCCTTAATCACCATGAGCGGTGGGATGGTACCGGCTATCCCGGTAAGATAGCGGATCTTCAAAATTGCAAGGCTTTTGTTTTTGGCCCGGGCAAACGGGAAACAGAAATACCCCTCTCAGCAAGGATTGTGGCTATTACAGACACCTTCGATGCTCTAGTGTCTAAGCGAGCCTATAAAGACCCCTGGGAAGAAGCAGAGGTATTCCAATATCTGGTACAACAGAAGGGCAAATTTTACGATCCTGAATTGATTGACTTGTTCCTCGCTATAGAACAAACCGTTCAAGCCATTCGGGATAAATATCTGGATATGTATGCACCTCAGGTTTTAGAAGATCACCTAATCGAGTTAAGAGAGTAAGAAGTGCGCTAGGTCCATATAGGCGTTTAGCTTCACGACTGTACCTGGAGCATAGAGTTTCATTCGTTTGGGGTTTGTGTCGGTTACAATTAACGAAGCTCCATCCACCGTTATCTCGTACTCTACCGCATTCCCTAAGTACACAGACCGTTTGACAACCCCTTGGAAAATCCCATCATCCTCTGAAATCCATAGCATCTCCGGCCGTAATACTACTACTCCCGTGTCACCCGAACGCACTCCCCTTTTAGCACTTACCTCAAACGTCCTCCCGAAACATTCTACTATAGCGGTATCATCCTTTAGTTGTTTTGCTTGAGCCGGAAGAAAGTTGGCCCTACCAATAAAGTTTGCCACAAATTGGGTACTAGGATGCCGGTAGATTTCTTCCGGGGTACCGATTTGTTCAATTACTCCCTGATTCATAACTACAATATGATCCGATAGAGTCATAGCCTCTATCTGGTCGTGAGTCACATACACACTCGTAATACCCAGAGCTTGCTGGATCTTTCGAATTTCTGTACGCATTTGCTCGCGAAGTTTTGCATCCAGATTCGAGAGAGGTTCATCTAGAAGCAGAACCTTGGGCTCCATTACTAACGCTCTAGCTAGAGCTACCCGTTGCTGCTGCCCCCCAGACAACTGGTTCGGTGCTCGGTTTTCGTACCCCACAAGGTTTACTAACTCCAACACTTTCCCTACCCGTCGCTTGACCTCAGCTTCGGGAACTTTATGCACATGTAGACCATACGCTATGTTTTCGAACACATTCAGGTGGGGGAAAATAGCATAGCTTTGAAACACCATCGACATGCCCCGTTTATCGGGGGGAAGGTTGTCGATGCCCACTCCATCTAGAAGAATTCTTCCAGAAGTTAGCACCTCGAAACCTCCGATAAGCCTTAAAGTGGTGGTTTTCCCACAGCCCGAAGGTCCTAACAGGGTTACCAATTCTCCCTTCTGTATGGATAAGGAGACCCCATTAACAGCTGTTACTTCTCCTGCTCCCCCACGGGGTGGAAATCGTTTTACTACATTTTCAAGCACAAGAAACATGAACTCCTCCTACGCTCCCCAGGTAATGTCAATACCGCCCCGCCGTTTCAGCATTTTTCCACTTACCATATACAGGACACCAATGGCTATAAGGACGGCAAAAATAATAAAGGTGGAATACGCTGCTGCCATACTAATTCCTCCCTGTTCCCATTCGCTTAAGATCGAAGCAGTTACGATTCTCCATCTTGCACTTACAAGAAAAATGATGGCAGAGAGGCTTGTCATATGACGGGTAAAGCTAAAGATTAACCCCGCTAAAATAGCTGGCATAATTAAAGGCAAGGTTACTTTACGAAAGGTGTACTGGGCATCGGCTCCCATAATGGCCGATGCTTCTTCGATACTAGGATCGATCTGTTGTAGGGAAGCCACTCCTGCCCTTACCGAAGCAGGAAGGCTCCGGACAGCGAAGGCCGCTAGAATAATATAGGGCGTACCCACTAAAGCGAAGGGTTTCCCTCCGAACATTAGGGCAAAAGAGCTGCCCAAAAACAGAGGAACTAGCAAGCGACGGAATGTAACCCTTTCCTGTATAGCTATGGTAAGGGTAAGGATGATGAGCACACTTCCCAGTATCGTGGGAGGTAATTTAAAAAATACCTGGATATAATCGGGAAACTGGGTAGCCGCGTTTTTCCAGGCTCCTTCAGGAATTCGACTCGCAGTTTTCATAACAGGCTGAGCTACATATTCTATTAGGGTGTACAGGGCTGCGTATATACCAAATATGGTTAATTTAAGACCATTCTTTTTCTTTTGTCTTGTTAGCAGAAGGTATATCCCAAAGCCAAGAGATAGCAGAGCCACCAAATAGAGAAGAAGCACCATCCCTATCCGGCCTCCTAAAAATAAAAGGCCTGCTCCGAGGATAGACCCAACAAGAGCAATACCTACTTTCTCACCCATACTAGCCTTTAAGATGCCTACAGAAAACAAGAGAAGGACTACGTAGATAAGAACCACCAGTACCCAAGGCGGTGTACTAAACGCAAGGACAAATCCGATTCCCAATATAGTCCCCGGTACCGCTCCTCCTAAGTTTGAAGTAAAATCCAGAGCCTGTTTACCCGAGAACTGTTTCCGTACTACTAAAAAGGCAATAATCATTCCTAGTAGAACGGCAATTGGGGTAGCTAGAATACTCAGGAAGGTAGTATCTAAAATGGATTCAATACCGCGGGCAAACATTTGTTTCCACCATTCTAGCGTAATAGAATAATCGATACCCCAGGCAGAACTGAAGGATCCATAAATTATCGCGACATAGAGGATAACGATTAATGCACTAACCAAATAGGTCACAATTATAAATGGCCAGCGAATCCAACCTTCCTTCTCTTCAATTAAGCCTCCGGTAGGCTTGCCGGTAACAGATATGTAGGATCGCCGGGATACATAGTACCTTTGTACAAGAAATATAACGAGAGTAGGGATCAATAGGACTAAAGATAAAGCTGAAGCTTTCTGATAATCGTATTCTCCCGCAATAGCAAGAAAGATTTGGGCGGATAGAACCGTAACGTTTCCTGCAATAAAGAGGGGATTGCCTAAATCTGCTAAGGATTCCACAAACAGGAGGAGAAAAGAACCCGCTATCCCCGGTATTAGCAAAGGAAGGGTAACCGTGCGAAAAATGTGAACCTTTCCAGCTCCCATACTTCGCGCAGCTTCCTCCATAGAGGGATCTAACCTTTCTAGCATTGCCCGCAGTATAAGGTACGCCACGGAAAAGAAGGTGATAATCTGTACGAAGACAAGGCCATCCATCCCGTAGATGTCATTAGAACCCGGAGGGAAACTCATTTTGAGGATTCCCCTTGTTACTAATCCATTTCTTCCAAAGAGAAGTATGGAACTCAAGGCTATTGCAAAAGGAGGGGAAACCGTGGGGACCAGCGCTAATATATGGAGAAAATTCTTGCCGGGGACTCTGCACCGGACAACGGTATACGCAAAGATAAATCCTAAGAGAGTACCGCCCGTAGCGGTGAACAAACCCATGCGGAGGGTATCATAGAAAATCTGTCTTGAAAGGGGGCCGTAGTAGGAATCAAAATATCGGGAAAAATAGGTCAAACTGAACTCACCGGCCGGATTAAAAAAACCACCCCAGACTGTACGAATTATCGGGAAAACTATAAATGCAAAAATAAAGAGAGAACTCATTAAAAGACTTAGGGCAAGCACAGGATCCCGGCCAATGAGGGAGAACTCCTGCAACCTGCGCTTTATGGCTACCATGCAAATCTCCTAAAGAATTGAAATAAAAATCGAGAGGGAGGGGTTCTCGCCCTTGGTTTCACCCTCTCGATGAAATAAAGTAAAATACTCAGCAGCAGTTAACGAAGTTTGGTAGCTGCAGCTATTTCATTGGTAAACTTATCTACAATAGCTTTTTTATTTTTTCCTGCCCATTGGAAATCATAGGCAATTAATTTCACCTGCAGCAGTTCGGGATGGGAAAGTTTAACTCCCTTTACGGTTGGAGCTTGGTAAGCCTTGTATTTGGGGCCTAGAGCCTGAGCTTCGGCGGTAATGGCCCAGTCAAACCATTTTTTAGCATTGGCTACGTTTTTCCCGCCTTTAATAAGTCCCATTCCACCGATTTCATACCCCGTGCCCTCAGAGGGGAAGGTTAACTCTAGGGGAAGCTTGTTGTTTTCTATTTCGTTCACAATGTCGTGGGAAAATACAACACCTACAGCAGCCTCTCCCTGACCTACAAACTTAGCAGGAGCTGCACCACTCTTTGTAAAGGAATGTACATGCGCTGCATATTTTTTAATATAATCCCACCCTTTGTCTTCACCCATTATCTGAAGAATGGTGGCAAGAGCCGTGTAAGAAGTACCCGAGGTGGAGGGATGGGCAACCATTATCTGACCTTTAAACTCAGGTCGGAGCAAGTCTTGCCAGGAAGTAGGAGCTTTTATGCCAGGATTGGCCGCAAGCCAATTTTTATTGGTGGCAAAGCCTAAAGAACCTACATAAATTCCCACCCAATAGTTCTCTTTGTCTTTATACTTTTCGGGATCGAGCAGATTGGCATAATTAGGGGAATTGTAGGGCTCTAACAATCCTTCAATTTTTGCAGCAATGAAACTATCGATGGGACCACCCCACCAGATATCAAACTGGGGATTGTTTTTTTCTGCCCGTATGCGAGCTAGAGCTTCACCGGAAGACATCCGGACATAATTTACCCGAATACCGGTTAGCTTTTCAAATTCCTGCTTCATCCCCTGGCACCATTCCTCCTGGGGAGTCATAAGAACATTGAGTTCCTTGGTTTCTGCTTCTTTTACTCCGGTGGCAAACACTACGGGTGCTACCATACCAAGGGTTAGGAGCAGAACCAATACTGTGCTAAGTCTCTTCATACGAAACCTCCTGTTAAATATTTAAATTTGCAAACGTTTGCTTATATAATAGCTTCATTCTCCTAAACACGCAAGCTAATTGTAGAATCTTTTTTTTTATGATACAGGGGAAAGAATGAAAATTTACGACATTGTTATGATAGGCCATGTTTCTAAGGATATCATGGTATTCCAGGGAAAGGAAGAAAAATTATTAGGGGGAGCCGTGGTTTATTCCTCGGCTGCAGCCGCTCGCTCTGGAGCAAAAGTATTGGTTATTACGAAAGCGGCAGAGGAAGACCGTTCGTTGCTAGAAGTTATAAAGCATCCGAACGTGGATATACTAATCCTTCCCACAAAAACTACCACCTCCATCCGGAATGAGTACTTTTCCGAAGATCGGGAACGACGTAAGGTTACCCTGCTAGCGCAGGCAGAACCGTTTTCCCTAGAAGAGATCCCTGCC
>JBDNDI010000144.1:0-6868 GCA_046719195.1 Spirochaetales bacterium
GACGCCACCCGGCTATCGCTCCGACATAACTAGATAAAGATTGGGAGCTACATAAGGTAGCCACTCTACCCAATGGTCAGGATCAATTATTTATTGCCCTTCACCTGGTACACGAGGTAACCTCTCCCCAGGCCTTTCAAATGATCGAAGAGCGGGGATTACCCGTTCTATTTCCCGAGCGAACCTTTGCTACTTCAGATCATATTGTTCCCACCGACAGCAAAGATCGGCCTTTTTCCGATCCGCTTGCTGAAGAGATGATGCAAGCTCTAGAAAAGAATGTGAAAAAACATGGTATTACTTCTTTCTTGCCCGGTTCCGGGCATCAGGGTATTGTACATGTCATCGGGCCTGAATTAGGGCTTACACGACCGGGTATTACAATTGCCTGTGGAGATTCCCACACTTCTAGTCATGGTGCTTTTTGTGCCCTCGGATTTGGAGTAGGCACAACCCAAATCCGAGATATTCTTGCCACAGGCACTCTTGCTTTATCCAAACCCAAAGTCCGACGAATAGAAATAACTGGGAAACTTCCAAAAGGTGTGTATGCTAAAGATATTATTATGACTATTATTGCCCGCCTGGGCGTGAATGGCGGCTTAGGATTTGCCTATGAGTATGCGGGCAGTGCGATACGAGCCCTCACTATGGAAGAGAGGCTTACCATTTGCAATATGAGTATCGAGGGAGGCGCTAGGGTCGGATATGTGGAACCGGATGCCACTACTATCGAATACCTGCGAGGAAGGCCCTTTGCACCGAAGAACTTTGAAGAAGCGGCAAAATACTGGCTGTCTTTTGCTAGTGACCCGGGTACAACCTACGATGATTGGGTGGTAATCGACGGTAATACCTTAGAACCCATGGTAAGCTGGGGAATCAATCCGGGCCAGGCTATTCCGGTAAGCGGACGCATACCGAAAGCAGAGGAACTGCCTCCTTCGGAGCGGGAAACCGCAGAGAAAGCTTACCGTCATATGAAGTTTACCCCAGGGAATCCCATCGAAGGTACCCGAATAGACGTGGCCTTTATCGGCTCTTGCACGAATGGAAGAATAAGTGACTTACGAGAAGCAGCTCGCATAGTAAAAGGAAAGAAAAAAGCACCCCATGTGCGAGCCTTTGTGGTTCCCGGTTCGGAACAAGTAGCCCAGCAGGCAGAGGCAGAAGGACTGGCCGACATTTTCCAGGAGGCAGGTTTAGAATGGAGAAGTGCGGGCTGTTCTATGTGCCTAGCTATGAATCCGGATCGGCTTTTAGGAGAAGAAATTTGCGCTAGCTCTTCTAATAGAAATTTTATCGGCCGCCAAGGTTCTGTAAAAGGTAGAACCTTACTTATGAGCCCTGCAATGGTAGCTGCTGCTGCATTAGCAGGAGAAGTGGTGGATATCCGTAAAATTTTATAGCCCTAGGAATAAAGGAATAAGAAATATGAAAAACCCACAGAATCATCCTTTGGGATCTCAAAAGTCTTCACAAATTCAGATAATTCAAGGCAGGGTAATTCCTTTACCCGAAAAGGATGTAGACACGGATCGAATTATTCCTGCCCGATTCTTAAAGTTCATTACCTTTGAAGGATTAGGAGCCTACGCTTTCTACGATGAACGATTCGATGAAAATGGAAAGCCAAAAAACCACCCCTTTAATGATCCGAAGTATCAGGGTGCTTCGATTTTATTGGCAGGATCGAACTTTGGATGCGGTTCCTCTAGGGAACATGCTCCCCAGGCTTTATGCAGAGCAGGGATTCGTGCCATTCTTGCTCCCTCTTTTGCAGAGATTTTTGCAGGCAACTCCACAGCCATAGGTATGCCTACCGTTTCTATCGAACTAAAGGATTGGGAATCGCTGGTATCTAGTATTAACCAAAATCCCGACCTAGAGGTAGAAATCAACCTAGTAAAAAAAACAATAACTACTTCTAAGGGGTTTGCCTGCGCTTTGCATATGAATGAAGGGTACCGCAAAGCTCTAGTGGAAGGGAGCTGGGATACTACCGCTGTGTTACTCTCTAATTTGGAGCTTATTAAACAAAAGGCTTTTCAACTTCCTCCCATAAGGTAGTTCAAAATAATAAATTATATTATCCCTTGCGCCGTGCCTTACCCCAGCCTTTCTCGCTATATCCAATCGATTAGATAAAGCACTTTACCCCCTTTGAAAAGAGGAGTATAACAAAAGTAGATCCTTAATTTCAGGAGAGTTTTACCATGCAAGTGCAATTACGCAGTAATACCACTACCCAAGGTAGAAAGATGGCGGGAGCCCGTAGCTTGTGGCGGGCTGTAGGCATGAAGGAACACCAATTCGGGAAACCTGTAATCGGAATTGTAAACTCCTTCACCCAGTTCGTTCCTGGTCATGTACACCTCCACGAGATCGGTCAGGAGGTAAAAAAGATCATCGAAGATATGGGTTTCTTTGCAGCTGAGTTTGATACTATTGCTATTGACGATGGAATTGCAATGGGCCATAACGGCATGCTGTACTCCCTACCTTCTAGGGATTTAATTGCTGACAGTGTAGAATACATGGCTAATGCCCATATGGTAGATGCCCTGTTCCTGATTGCGAACTGTGACAAAATTATACCGGGGATGCTGATGGCAGCCATGCGTTTAAACATACCAGCCATTTATGTTTCCGGCGGACCCATGGAAGCCGGGATTGTAAAAGATAAAAAGTATGACTTAATTGATGCCATAGTTGCCGGTTCGGACGACACTGTGTCCGATGAAGAATTGGCTGCTATTGAGGCAAACGCCTGCCCCACCTGTGGATCCTGTTCCGGTATGTTCACCGCCAACTCCATGAACTGTTTGGCTGAGGCTTTAGGCCTTGCTCTGCCGGGGAACGGTACGCTTGTAGCAACCCATAAAAACCGGAAAAAACTATTCGAACAGGCAGCCCGTATTCTCGTGGAAAACACCCGTAGATACTACGAGGAAGGGGACACGAGTGTTCTACCCCGCTCTATTGCTACCCGTAAGGCTTTTGAAAATGCCATGGCTCTAGACATTGCTATGGGAGGTTCTACCAATACAGTCCTACATATTTTGGCTATTGCCCGGGAAGCAAAGGTAAATTTTACCATGCAGGACATCGATGCGATTTCTAAAAGAATCCCTTGCCTTTGCAAAGTAGCCCCTAGCTCTCATTACCATGTAGAAGATGTGCACCGGGCAGGAGGTATTCTTGGCATTATGGCTGAGCTGAATCGGGGCGGGTTGTTGGATCTTTCGGTAAAACGGGTAGATACGCCCACTTTAGGAGATATTCTTCCTAAGTTCGATATTATGAGTCCTACGGTATCTAAGGAAGCTCTAGAGCTATACCATTCCGCACCTGCGGGAGGAGGAAGAAATCTTACTCTAGCTTCGCAGAATGCTAAGTTTAAAGAACTCGACAAGGATCGACAGAAGGGATGTATTCGCTCGATTCCCCATGCCTATACGGCAGATGGAGGTTTGGCAGTACTGTACGGAAACTTAGCCCGCAATGGCTGTATTGTGAAAACTGCAGGTGTGGACTCCTCCCTCTTCCATTTCGAAGGACCTGCCAAGGTGTACGAATCTCAAGAAGAAGCCTGCGATGCTATTTTAGGAAATCAGATCAAACCGGGAGATATTGTGGTTATTCGATACGAAGGTCCCAAGGGTGGTCCTGGTATGCAGGAGATGCTTTACCCCACCTCATTCCTCAAATCCAAACATTTGGGTAAGGAATGCGCCCTTATTACCGACGGCCGGTTCTCGGGAGGTACAGCCGGACTTTCTATTGGACATATTTCACCAGAAGCAGCTTCAGGCGGCGAAATTGCCCTAGTACGAGATGGCGATAGAATCTTAATCGATATTCCTTCCCGAAAAATCGAACTTCTGATCAGTGAACAAGAATTAGAAAAGCGAAGAAAAGAAGAAGAAGCCCGGGGAAAATCCGCTTACCGACCCCACAAACGAGATAGAAAGGTAAGCGCTGCCCTGAAAGCTTATGCCTATTTTGCCGCATCGGCAGATTTAGGGGCTATTCGAGTTATTCCTGAAGAGGAATAGGAGGACGTATGTATACGGTAGAGTCATTCACTCTGCAAGAGGTATTTGTAAAAAGCACAAAGGAGTATGCCTCGTATCCAGCCCTTGGAATGCTTGGAGGGCGCATGTATACCTATGCCGAGACAGGGGAACGAATTCGTAGCTTCATATATTACCTTAAAAATACCTGCAAACTGAGTGAAGGCTCTACCATTGCTTTACTTAGTGAAAACTGTCCCGAATGGCCTATAGCCTATCTTGCCATAACTTCCTTAGGAGCTGTAGTTGTCCCCATATTGACTGACTTTTCCGCTGAAGCGATCCGAAACATTCTAAACCATGCAGAATGTAAACTCGTTATTGTTTCGACTAAATTACAGGAAAAGTTAGGAACTTTAGAAGGAATAGAGTCTTTCAACATCCAGAAAATCCCAACTCTTGCACCTGCTCCTGTTAATTTACCCCTACCCTCGCTTCAGGAAAACACTTTAGCCGCCATATTATATACCAGTGGTACCACGGGCACCTCCAAAGGAGTAATGCTAACCCATAAGAACATCGTCAGCAATGCTTTTGCAAGCCGTTCTATTTTTCGGATACACCCAGGAGATCGCTTGCTTTCTATCCTACCCCTAGCCCATACCTATGAATGCACCATTGGATTTTTAGCTCCTTTTATGCAAGGCGCTTCCATAACTTACCTGGATAAACCCCCTACGGCCACTGTTTTACTTCCCGCCTTAAAGCAGGTTCGTCCTACTATCATGCTTAGTGTTCCTTTAATCATGGAAAAGATCTATCGTTCTAGCATAAGGCCAAAACTCCAAACCCATTCTCTGTACCGAAACCCTTTATTCCGAAAAATCTTCAATAGAATTGCCGGAATCAAACTGAAAAAAACTTTTGGGGGAAGAATCCGATTCTTTGGAATAGGAGGAGCAGCCTTAGCTCCGGATGTAGAGGCTTTTCTACAGGAAGCCCATTTTCCCTATGCTATCGGGTATGGTCTAACGGAAACTTCTCCTTTGGTGGCTGGCTGTAATCCCAAAAACACCTATTTAGGTTCCACCGGTTATCCGTTAGAGGGGGTAGAGGTTCGGATCGTTCCGCAAGAAGCGGGAAACCCAGAAGGGGAACTACAGGTTCGAGGCCCTAATGTAATGCAAAGTTACTATAAAGACCCGGAAAAGACCAAAGAAGTATTTACCGAAGATGGCTGGTTCCGGACAGGAGACCTAGCCCGTCAAGATGAGAAGGGTAGAATATTTATCCGAGGCCGCATTAAAACTATGATCCTAGGTCCGTCGGGAGAAAATATTTATCCTGAAGAGATCGAAGCCCTTATAAATCAATCTAATTATGTGCAGGAATCCCTAGTTATGGGGGATACTTCGGGTGGGTTAGTGGCTCTTATTCAACTAAAACCCGAAGCGCTAGAACAATTAAAAGAGGATGTGCGACAACTCTACGGGGCTATAGAGGACGAAGCAGAGGTATTCCGGCAGGCAATGGAAACAAAAGCAAAAGAACTGTTAGAAACTATTCGTAAAGAGGTAAATAGCCGCTTAGCTTCTTTCTCTAGAATCAGTAAAGCTCAGTTACACCAGGAGCCTTTTGAAAAAACCCCTACTCAAAAAATCAAGCGTCATTTTTACCAGAATAACCGGAAACAGGAATCCGGCTAAATTTGCTAGAAAAGTTAAGACATAGCTCTAGGTTGTGTCTAATAAATGGACACTCTTTGGGACCAGATTGAGAGGGGGGTGTCTATCCTTTTTACATTCTCCTGCTAGACCAAAACAGAATAAAACTTTTAATCCATATTCCTGTAAAATATCTCCTTTCTATATAATAAATAATATAAATCATTCTAACTGCTTTCCAATGATTGGAACACTTATTGCTTATATTCTCTACATATGAACGTTCTATGTATGAAGAAGGATGCTTGGAGGTCGCAAGAATGAAAAAAGAAAAACTGCGAATTATAAGCCCAAACGGGCATTTAGGATTCGCGCCCACAAAAGAAGAGAGCTTTTGGATTGGGGCTAAAACAAAACCTGACTACTACTGTTGTGACTCGGGTAGTGACGATATCGGTCCAGGTCCCTTAGGATCGGACACCTGTGTGAGCCCTTACGAGTGGCAAAAACACGACTTAGAACTGATGCTTTTAGCATCGCGAGAACAGAAAGTACCAATGATCGTAGGTTCTTGCGGAGATACCGGTACTAACAGCCGTGTAGATCGGTACATTGAAATGATCCGGGATTTAGCTAAAAAACATAAAATGAAACCCTTTAAACTAGGGTACTTCTACTCCGAAGTAAGTAAAGACTATCTTAGAAAAAAAATGCAAAAGGGAGTAGTAATTGAGGGTTTAGATTCCCGTCCTCCCCTATCCCTTGAAGAACTAGAAGCTACTGATCGGATAGTAGCAGTGGCAGGTATACATCCTTATATAAAAACTCTTCAGATGGGTGCAGATGTCATTCTAGGAGGAAGGTCTAGCGACGCAGTGGTATTTGCAGCACCCGCCATTTATGAAGGGTTCCCCGAAGCAGAGTCTTACTATTTGGGCAAAGTATTGGAATGCGCTTCGTTCTGTGCTGAGCCCTATGCCGCCAAAGAATCGGTAATTGGAGAAATTACCCACAAAGATGTAAAAGTTACAGCCATGGCTCCCTTTCAACGCTGCACCATAGCCTCGGTTGCAGGCCATGCGATGTACGAACGGTCCAACCCTTACTACGAGTATTTTGCAGGCGGTCATTTAGACATGCAGAATTGTGTGTATGAGCAATATGATGAAAAAACGACTCGTGCCGGCG
>JBDNDI010000145.1:0-6861 GCA_046719195.1 Spirochaetales bacterium
GAGACATTAGGCCGGGGGGTAGAAGCCGCCTTCCCGGGAGGAAAGGTGGAAATAACTATAGAAAAACAGTATCTCAATATGCGGGATGCGTTTAGTAAAGATCCCCGGATCCTTCAGTATGTAGATGCAGCCATCCGTGCTACAGGAATAGAACCTGTGCATAAAAGCATTCGAGGAGGGACAGATGGAGCCAGACTAACCGAACTCGGCATACCTACCCCTAATATCTTTAGCGGAGGGTCGGACTTCCATTCTTTAACGGAATGGGTTCCTTTATCGGCCATGGTGCGGGCGACGGAGACGGTTATACACTTAATTCGGATCTGGGCAGAAAATAAAGGGTGCTTGCCCGAATAACCTAGCAGTTAGGGTATCCCCCCACCCCATTATGAAGATATTCGGAAAGGTAGGAGGCTGCATTTTGCAGGTACAAAAGTTCTTAACCGAATGTTTTCTCTATCCTGGGAATGCGTCGGTTTATTCCGCAGGTAATTTCGTAGGTGATTGTCCCTGCCAGTTCTGCGATCTCTTCGGCAGAGGGACCGCAGGGATCGGGACCAAATAAGATGGCTTCGTCGTATCGTTCTACTTCCGGATCTTTTCCTACATCTACCATTATCTGGTCCATAGTAACCCTTCCCACTATGGGATAACACTTGTTTCGGATAAGTACCCTCCCTCGGTTGGAAAGGCTTCTGGGGTATCCATCCGCATAGCCGGCCCCAATCGTAGCGATAGTGGTTTTCTCTTTAGTGGTATAGGTACACCCGTAGGAGATAGGGGTGCCCGGGGGAACGGTTTTTAAGAATAAGACAGAGGCTTTTAATTCCATAACCGGCTTAATGGGGAGGGTTCTGGGAACCTGGCGGGAAGGAAAATATCCGTAGAGAAGAATTCCCGGCCGAACCATGGAATAGTTCGCTTCCGGATATTGGAGGATACCGCCGGAATTGGAAGCATGTACTATCTCCGGTGAAATCCCCTCTGCCTGTATCTGTTGAAGAAGCTGATTGAACAGACGAATTTGCGTTGTGGTAAAAGTCCGGTCCTTTTCGTCCGATATGGGGAAGTGGGTGGCTACTCCTTCCAAGAATAAATGGGAGGAAGAGCAAATACGTCTAACCAGAGCTAAAGCTTCTTCTGGTTTACAGCCAATACGCCCCATACCTGTATCGATTTTTAAGTGTAATCGGGCACGTTTCCCCATCTGTTTTGCTGCCCGATCAAAGAGATCTATTCCATCCAGATCGGCCACAATCGTAGCAATATCCAAGTCTACAATTTTGGGTACATCTTCCGGAAGCGCTAAACCGTAGATTAGGAGGGGTAAATGTATCCCTGCTCTTCGTAATTCACCACCTTCTTCTACACAGGCTACCCCAAGCAAATCTACCCCACAGGCTTGTGCAGCCTTCGCAATAGCAACTGCGCCATGACCATAGGCATCTGCTTTTACCGAAGCACAAATTTTTACATTAGGACCCACAAGAAGACGAATTTGCTGTACATTCTGGATAAAGTTGTCCAGATGGATGACTACGGATGTATTGCGCATAAAAATGTTTTACTATAGAAAAAGGGCAAGCAACAAGGGGAAAAACGTAGTATATTATAAAGGGATGAAAAAGCGGATGGGAGGCATCCTAATATTTACTCTCTGGGCTTTTATTTTCGGTTGTTCGAAGGAAGCTTTTTTTGGGGATCCTGCTCCTTCAGAACCGGAGGTAAAAGTTCTGTCTCTTTCTGAAGGTGCGGTACTCTCCCCTTCTGCAGAAATACCTCTCTCTTTGTCCCTGAGTTCTACCGGAAAAAAGAAAGATCTTTCGGAACCGTACACCCTTATTGCAAGTATTCAAACCACCGTAGGGGAAGAAGTAGCTTCGGTTTCCATTCCTTCTATTCCTCCCGAATCCGGGCCTTTACCCTCCTTAGTTCCTCCTCCTTTACAGAGAGGAAGTTATATTTTGGTGTTATCTCTGAAACAAGGGCAGATAGAAGTATACCAAAAAAAGATTCCCTTTTTTGTGGAGCTAGGTTCTTACACGCTAGAACGGTTTTCTCTCTATCCTCCTTCGGTGCCTCCAGCTTCTAATGCCTTGCTTCAGGTGGTAGTACAAAAGCCTGAACAATCCGATCCCTGGCTTCGCTGGACCATTCAAGGTAGAGTGGTGCAGGAAAAGCTCCTGTCGGAAGGGGGGGCAGAGGTCTCCTGGATATCTCCGGAAAAAGAAGGGGTATATCCTGTACGAGTAGATCTCTATCCCTTTCAGCCAAAAGATTCGTTTCCTTCTCCTGTTTTTCTAACTGCCCAATTAATAGTAAGCAATACGGTAGGGGTACAGGAGAATGATTTTTCACCAGAGGAATCCTATTGGAGTCTTTTCCATTTTATGGGCAACCTGCGGGATTCAGGATCTAGAAAAGATAAACTATCCTATAAAGCCGGAGGGGGAGGCAATCTTGCCCCTTTAGGGTCTCCTAGGATTACCTTAAAAAATCGGGTATTCGGGTATTATCTAGAGGGGGAAAGTGGTTTTGGTACAGACCAGCTTCTGCTTCCTCTTCCTGAAAAGGAAAGAACTTTTACCTGGACTATCCAATTTCGATTGCGTCCAGAAGCCCCCTTAGAAAATCGGACCTGGTTTGAAACCCGAAGTTCGGATGGTTTAATCTATTTCCGAATAGGGACCCAAGAAACAGGGGCTCTAAAAGCCCAGGTAAAATTCGAATCTGTTCTGCTGGAGTTCCCCTCTAATACTTTTTTACAGGTGGATACTACATACCTGGTAGAGTTTTCCCTGTCTATTGAAGTATCAGAAGCTAAGGGTATATGGACCCTAAACGGACAAGCCGAGCCTCCGATTAAACTTCCTGTTGAAATAAAAATACCGGCTTTACAAGGCGAGGCGAATAAGGCAGTGCGTCCAGATCAATCGCGGTTAGGGAAAACCTGGATAGGGAGGGGTGAGCAATCGTTTGGTTTTGTGGGTGTTTTGGATGAGTTTGGAATTCTCTATATTCCCTCCTCATCTCCTTCCACTGTAACCGCTTCCACCTCCCCATCTGTCTCCCTACAGAAAGAGGGAACCGTTTCAGAATTGGATACGGGGTTTGTTCTTTCCCCTGGAGCCGGTTTGCTTTGGGCAGGTATCCCCTGGGAAGGAAAAGCGCTAGAGTTTGAGTTACCGGTAGACCTTTCTTCGTTTGGGGCAAAACTAGTTTTTAATTTGGAAGCGAATAGTGCCGGAAGTGCCTTGTCCCATAGACTAGCGGAAATTCATTACCAGGATGGGGTGGCGGCGCTTTTTGTCAAGGGAAGCCAATCTAAGCTCCCCTTGCCTGAGGTTGGGGTGTGGAGACTTTCTTTAGAACAGCAAAAAGAATCTTTGCTCTTCCGCATTCAAAACACCGAAGTACGCCTTAGGCTACCTTCAATAGAGTTCGAATCTATAACTATCCGAATACAGAACCCAAAACCCGAAAGATCGACCGGTGAAGGGGTCTCCTTAGAAAAGCCCTCTATACAGGTGGGTAAACTAACCTATCAAACCCGCCCCATCCAAACTCCAGCAATCGAGCTTTCAACAGCTACCCCTGGCAGGTAATTTAAATATCCATTACAGTACTAAACCTAGGAGGATGTAATGAGTAAGGCAAAAGGGTGGGTCAGCGTATTTGTAATCTTATGGGGAGTGCCTTTTTTTCTAAGTTCTCAACAGGTCTCCACAAAAAAAGAAATCGCGGTATTTAACCTTAGTTACTATGATTGGAACATTCCTAATACTGCCTTAGGGGCTATAGATGAGCAAATCCGGGCGGTGTTTATCAACATGGGAAGGTTCAATGTAGTGGGATTAACCCAACGGCTTGGTGTAAAAGATGTAAATACTTTTATTGAAAAAATAAAAGATTATAAAAGCAGGAATGTACAGATTCCTGAACGG
This sequence comes from Spirochaetales bacterium, assembly GCA_046719195.1. GTDB lineage: Bacteria > Spirochaetota > Spirochaetia > DTKZ01 > DTKZ01 > DTKZ01. The sequence goes on from JBDNDI010000145.1 coordinate 3,945, forward strand.
GTTCTAATGGGCCAGGAGGCTTTTACAGAGGCGGATTGGAACCGCTTGGTAGGAGCTTTTCTTGTGGTTATTCCTTCGGTTACTTACTTTAATTTAGATCGGCTAAGGGATGGCTCTTACAAAGCGAGTCTACAAACTTCTTTTACCATAATTAACGTAGAAAAATTCCAGCCTACGGCTCAGTTTTATGTGGAAACTTCGGGCCAGGATCGGAGCCAAAATAGCGCTATTAAAGCTGCCATTGATGGTATTCCTCTTATGCTTCAGTTCCAATTACGAAAAGTGGATGAGTTCCAGATTCGAAGTGGAATCGTTCAGATTATGGGCCAGGATGTAATTTTTGAATTAGGCCGCAATATGGGAATAATGGTAGGAGACGAGTTCTCTATTATCTCCTATAGAACTATAGCGGGATTTCAGGCAGTGGAGGAAGTAGGGCTTATTATCGTTAAAGAAGTGCAGGAACAATTTTCTGTGGGAAGAGTAATCTATTATTCTCGTCGTCCCCAAGTGGGCGATCAGATTCAGGAAATACCCCGTATCGGTTTCGAAGCTATGCTTTTTGGGGGTGCCTTCTTAGTGGACAACTACGAACTTTCCTTTATTCCTCAGCTAGGATTAAAGGCAGTGGCATCAAGGGGTTTTTACACAACCCGTCCTGTGGTAGGAGCCGAGATCCCTCTAAGTATTGCTACGGCAGCCCTTTCCCTCTTTGATATTATTCCCATGAACGCCTATATAGGGGCAGAAATCACCAATCTGTACTTAGGTAGGTTACAATTAGCCCCCACGATAGTAGTGGGCGTTGGAGGCGCATATTTAGGGGAAACCGCCCGAGGATTTTTTAAAACCAACCAAGAATTCTTTATGACCCATGCAGGAGGGAAAGCCTTCATGTCCTTAAGTTACCTTGCTTCCCGTAATACTAAAATTACTATAGACGCAGGATATGCTCTTTGGTTAGGGCTTGCAGAAGTGCTTCTCGATGTGGACGATAAAAGTTATTTTGCTACAAAGATAGGACCTTTCGTTCATGTTGGTGTTACTTTGAAATAGTGCTATATTGTAGAAGGAGAAAGGAACACATGAACAAAGCGCATAGCTCATTCTTAAATATATTAGGCTTCGGTATTGTTTTATATAGCCTGATCTTTTTCGGTTGTGCTTCGGCTCCCAAATCTAAGTCCCCAGAGCCTGCGAAGTCCTCTCCAACTGCTGCTACACCTCCTTCCGCTCAAACCCAACCCGATGTATATCTAGGCAAAGGAGAGAGCGATAGTTTATTACGAGCTATGAACGCAGCAAAAATGGATGCAGTACGTAAAGCTGTTATCGACATGATCGGATCAGCACAGGAGCAGGCAAATGCAAAAAAGTTAGAGGAAGTTTTGTACTCTACCTCGAATCCGAATGCTTATGTGCGAAACGAGGCCATGGAAACTTTGCGAAGGGACTCGATTGGGGGCAGATTCATCTACGAAATCCGAATTCCGGTGAATCGGGCGGCCATAGAAAGTACCTTACGGGCTCATGGAATTTTAAAGGATCCTACCACACAAGACACAAGCCGGGCTGCAGCCCAAGATCTAGTAAGAAAGGAAGCCGTGGCTACTCCTGCAAGGGAACCTGCTCGGGAAGTAGAGGAGCCACCCAAGTATGCAGAGCCCACTCCGGAAGAAAAGGCTTTCCTCCGCCGCTACCTAGATTCTCTAACCTACATGGTGTATTTCAATGAAGAAAGTAAAGAGGATCCTTTTCTAATGAAAACTGCCGTTGGCATGGCAAACAGTGTACTTCTATCCAATCGTATAAATGCTGTCGATTTTGCAGAGGTAGAAAAACTAAAGAAAGATCAGCAGATCCTGTACGAGGAAGAGACGGGCAAAGAAATGAGCATGATACAATGGATAGCCCAAAAACTGAACGCCGATGTGTACATTGAAATTGATGCAGTAACGGAAGGGGAAACTCAGGGGTCGAATCATTATGGGTCGGCAAAAATAAACTTAAAAATCTTTGAGTCGTCCACGGGTAGTTTGTTAGGCTCTGTCCCCTTTTCTAGCCCTAGAACCTTTAGCCGGGTTAGCCAGTTCGATGCTAAGGCGAATGCGCTGCAATCTACCCTGTTTCGGGCTATGCCTATCGCGGTAGAACAGGCGAAAAATCAATTAGCAAAAGTATTTGAGAGAGGTATACGGTACGAACTCGTGTTGCAAAAAACTTCCGATTCCCGACTTATGACACGGTTTCGAAGCCGTTTAAGAGATCGAGTGGCCGATCTACAGGTTATTAACCAATCGGCTGAATCTACTAAATTTGCCGTCTTTTTCTTTGGTAGGATAGATCAGTTAGAAGAACTGATCTATTCCGTTGCCGATGCCGTACCCGGCCTGGAGGGAATGGAACAGGTTGTTATACGGGGGAAGACCTTAGTTTTTAATACAGGTTTAAAATAAAAACGGACGGAGTCCGTTTCTAGAAAGTACATACTAAGATTCAGGAGGATCTAAGTGAAGAAGTTAGTTTTCTTGTTAGTAACTTTGGCAGTAGCGTTTACCCTAGTTACCGGGTGCGCTAGTAAGCCAAAACCTAAACCCGCAGAGCCCCAGGTTTCTCGGCCCGCTCCGGTTCAGCCTTTGGTAAAACGGCCGGATATTCTTGATCACAAAAACTATAAATGGGGAAGAGAACCACCTGAATGGGTTACCATGAATGTGGATGAGCTAGAAAAACTCGAAAAGTATAAAGATTCCTACGTTTTCAAGTTTGAATCTCCTAGGGCCAAAGATCTGCAAGGCGCAGAACTCTGGACTAAAAACTTTGTAGCAAATGCAGAAATTGCCCAGCAGGTTCGAAACCGGGTGCAGGTAAAATTTGCCGGTGCAGCTGCCGGAGATATGAATCGTTGGCTGCTGTG
>JBDNDI010000146.1:0-6783 GCA_046719195.1 Spirochaetales bacterium
TCCGCGCCCCAAGTAGGCATAGGCTTGCGCAAGAAAGCTTGCAAACCCCGGAGTCTATACTGCAACATCCAATCCGGCTCTGCCTTTATATGGCTAATGGTTTTAACTACTTCCTCATTTAGCCCTTTTCTAGTTTTAAAAACCGAACGATCGGGAAAAGCAAACCCGTACTTGTACTCCCCGATTCCTAAAGAAAGGCCTTCTTTCATACCTTCACCTCTTCTTTTATCCAATCGTATCCCCGAGCTTCTAGCTCTTCTACTAGTTCAGGGCCTCCTGAGAGAGCTATACGTCCTTCGATCATGATATGAACCTTGTCAGGTTTTAGATAATCTAAAATCCGTTGGTAGTGGGTAATAACCAGAGCTGAAAAATCGGGACCCCGGAGTCGATTTACACCGGAAGCCACAATGCGAAGGGCGTCAATATCAAGACCGGAGTCGGTTTCGTCTAGAATGGCCAATTTAGGACGATACAGAAGCATCTGCAGGATTTCCATTCGCTTCTTTTCCCCACCTGAAAATCCTTCGTTCAGATACCTATTGATGAAGCTTTGATCCATCCCCATGGCGTCGAGGGAGGTTCGTAATTCTTTAATGAAATTTGGAACATGAAACTTTCCTTCTTCTTCTCGGATTATTTCCACTGTTCTTTTCAGGAATTTCCCTACGGTTACTCCCGGTACTTCTACCGGATATTGGAAAGCCAAAAACATCCCAAGTTTAGCCCGCTCTTCTGGCTCTGCTTCCAGGACGTTTTGTCCTCGAAATAGAACTTGTCCCTCTGTTATCGAGTAGGCGGGATGTCCCATTAGAATATTGGCTAGGGTACTTTTACCTGAGCCGTTGGGACCCATCAGAGCATGCACCTCCCCGGATGTAATTGTTAGATTTACTCCTTTTAATATGGGTTTATCTTCAATAGTTGCGTGTAAATTTTTTATTATTAACATGTATATTCTCCTTTCTAAGAAAATTGATTTAGCATGTTTAGATGGGATAACCGAGTTCTAAACGAGCTGCTTCGCTCATAAAGGTGTATCTCCAGGGAGGGTCCCATACGAGATGGGGGCTTACTTCCCTGACTCCCGGAAGCTTTTTTACCTCTTCTATGATACGGTCATATATATCCTGAGCTGCAGGACAGCCTGGGTAGGTAACAGTAAAGTCCACATCTACTCTTCCTGAAGGTTGTACAACCACATGGTACACAAGGCCCAGATCTACAATATTAATCCCTAGTTCGGGGTCTTCTACCCTTTGCAGTGCTTCGTACACCTCAGAAACGTTTGGTAGCTTTTGTATATTCTCCATGTCTACCTACTCCTAGCGATCTCTTTTTCTAATGATCTTAAAGTATTAATGATTACTAAAATAGTCAAGTTATAGGAATTCCCATAAATTCTTATATTAGGTTGGAAGCAGAGCCCACCTGAACCCCACATTCCTTCCCTACACGCAGGCGGCTTTAGTTGACGGCCGGTATTTTATTGTCCCTAGATAAGCATTTTAGTATGTTATGTTTATGCACCTACTGCTGGTCTTAGCCCATCCCAACCGGCCAAGTCTGAACCATTTTTTAGCCGACCAGATTCGAACCACGCTGCAGAAACAGGGACATGTAGTAGAGCTTTTGGATCTATACCCGCTAGGGTTTGATCCTGTACTAAAGCGGGAAGAACTTCTTAGAAAAGGTTCCTTTGACCCTTCTGTTGTTCAATTTGCAGAAAAATTATCTAAAATAGATGGTTTAATTTTTATTCATCCGGATTGGTGGGGACTACCCCCGGCACTCTTAAAAGGATGGGTAGACCGGGTGCTTCTACCGGGTGTGGGATACGCATATGAAGAAAATGGACGAGTTGTCCCCTTACTAACCCATGTACGGGCTTCCGTGGTTGTAACCAGGGACAAGGAAGGGGAGGGACTTTCTAGGCAGTTTTGGCTGGAGCAAGTGTTTCCCCTTTGTGGCATTTCACCGGTTAAGTTTTATCTACTGGCTGGATTAAAAAGTCCTCAAGGGTACGAAAAAAAAGAAACAATTGAAAAAAAAGTAGCGAATTTGTTACAAGATTTGTATACTTTTTTTAGATAAATTGTTTTGGGGAGGTGTAATGTGAGCTTGATTGTGGGTGTTGTCAAAGAAGGAATGGAGGGCGAACGGAGAGTAGCTTTGGTCCCCCTTCATGTGGCCGGGCTTTTAAAAGCGGGTTGTGAGGTCTGGGTACAGGCTGGTGCTGGGTTAGAAGCAGGGTACACAGATGAAGAATACCGTACCAAGGGATGCAAGATAGTAACTAGCCGGGAAGAGGTGTTAGCTTCAAGTGACATTCTGTTAACGGTGCGTACCGGTGGGGCAAACCCAACAACAGGAAGGGAAGATCTTTCAAAAGTAAAAGAAAGGGCTTTGGTTGTAGGACACTTTGACCCTTATGGGGTCCATCCTTCTTTTCAGGCGTTGGCAGATCGAAAAGGTTCTGCTTGTGCTTTGGAACTTTTACCGAGAATTACCCGAGCCCAGAGCATGGATGTGCTTAGCTCCATGGCAAACTTAGCAGGATACAAAGCAGTTATTTTAGCTGCAGAAACCCTACCCAAAATTTTCCCCATGATGATGACTGCTGCCGGAACCGTGGTACCTGCGAAAGTGTTTGTTATCGGTGCAGGAGTAGCAGGGTTGCAGGCGTTGGCTACTGCCCGAAGGCTCGGGGCTGTAACTAGCGCCTACGATGTGCGGCCAGTAGTAAAAGATCAGGTGGAGAGCTTAGGAGCAAAATTTATTGAGCTCGGGCTAGAAACAAAAGAGGCAGAAGGTGCGGGAGGATACGCCCGGGCTATGGACGAAGAGTTTTACCGGAAACAGAGAGAAAAACTTACTGAGGTTCTATCGGGGGTGGATGTGGTTATTACAACCGCCGCTATTCCCGGAAAAAAAGCTCCGGTGCTAGTAACCCGGGAAATGGTAGAAAAAATGTCTCCGGGCTCAGTAATAGTAGACATTGCAGCCGAACGAGGGGGCAACTGTGAGCTAACGAAACCCGGTGAACGGGTAGTACATCAGGGAGTTACCATATTAGGCCCAGTAAATTTAGCTTCTACGGTACCCTATCATGCGAGTCAGCTCTATTCCAAAAATATCACTACTTTTTTACTCGCCGTATTGAAAAACGGTTCTATCCAACTCTCAGAAGAAGATGAAGTAGTGAAATCCGTGCTAGTTATGAGAGAGGGGGTATACCTCTCAGAGGCAATTAAACCAAAAGAATGAGGATATAGGAGGATTCGATGGACAGCTTTCTTCAGATCATGACTATCTTTATCATGGCAATTTTCGTAGGTGTAGAAGTGATTTCTAAAGTGCCCCCCATTCTACACACGCCTTTAATGTCGGGTTCCAATGCTATTTCCGGAATTACCCTGGTAGGAGCTTTGATTTCTGCAGGAATGCAGGCTACCTATCTGACTATATTTCTTGGAACCTTAGCGGTTGCTCTTGCAACGGTAAATGTAGTGGGAGGATTCCTTGTCACCCACAGGATGCTAAGCAAATTCAGGCGGAAGGAGTAGGGTATGATGGGGATCAATATTGCGTATGTAGTTGCCTCTATTTTGTTTATCCTTGGATTAAAAGGACTAAGCCATCCCCGGACAGCGGTTCGAGGGAATCTGACAGGCGCCTTAGGTATGCTCATCGCCATTGTTGCTACATTGCTAGATAAAAACATTATTTCCTTTGAATACATTCTGCTGGGTACTGTGGTAGGTGCTGCAGCCGGAGCCATATTCGCCTTAAAGGTAAAGATGACCGCCATGCCCCAAATGGTTGCCCTATTCAATGGTTTTGGAGGTGCGGCTTCTGTATTAGTAGCGGGGGCAGTTTTATCCGAATCTTTGGTGCGTGGTGGGGATCCAGGTACCCAATTCCTCGTGGCTACCGCAGCTTCCGGTCTGATTGGGGCTGTAACTTTTTGGGGGAGCCTAGTAGCTTTCGGGAAACTTCAGGGAATCATTACCGAGAGCCCTGTTCGGTATAAGGGGGAACAAATTGTAAAGATTCTTTTTTTACTCGCTGCTCTTTATGCAGCTTACCGCACTACCGAGGGTCAAGGAAATGTGGAATGGTACTGGATTGCTAGCGGAGTAGGTTCGGTTTTAGGGGTCTTACTAACGATTCCCATTGGAGGGGCAGACATGCCCATAGTTATCGCCCTGTTGAATGCCTATAGCGGTATGGCAGCAGCAGCTACTGGATTCGTCTTAAATAACACCGTATTAATAATTTCCGGAGCTCTAGTAGGAGCATCGGGGGTATTTCTTACAAAAATAATGTGTGATGCCATGAATCGCTCCCTACCGAATGTACTGTTTGGGGGTGTAGGAGCAGTGGTAGAAAGCATAAAAGCAGACGATATCTACGGAGGAAAGATAAAGGCCACTAGCCCCGAGGAGGTGGCTATGCTTCTTAAAATGGCTCGCCGGGTGGTGTTTGTCCCTGGATACGGTATGGCTGTAGCCCGAGCCCAAACACCGGTGCGGATTTTAACCGAAGAAATGGAAAAGGATGGAATCGAGGTAGAGTTTGGAATTCACCCGGTAGCAGGAAGGATGCCCGGGCATATGAATGTTCTTTTAGCTGAAGAAAATATATCGTACGATAAATTAAAAGAGATGGATGCTATTAACGACACCTTTGGAAACACGGACGTCGTTATAGTAATCGGAGCAAACGATGTGGTAAATCCATTAGCTAGAGAAAGTTCCGGCACTCCCATTTCGGGAATGCCCATTTTAAACGTGGACAAAGCGAAAACTGTGGTGGTTATCAAACGGTCTTTAGCCCCAGGATTCGCTGGGATACCCAATCCTTTATTTGCTCTGGATAACACCCTGATGCTTTTTGACGATGCCAAAAAAGCAATGGAAAATCTTGTTAAAGCCTATCGGGAGGCTGCTTAAACGAGCCTTAAACTATTACCTACTGTTTCGGTGGTACTTAAACCTTAAGAAAATTCGACCATAAGGCTTCAGATGTTTACATCTGAAGCCCTACATTTACAAACCCATAGAACTGTCCGGTGTAGACGCTATATGCAAAGTCGAATCCGAAGGCGGGTACAGCCACCTTGGATAGGTAAATCCGAAAACCTGCTCCAGGGCCATGGGTCCAAAGAAAAGAAGAAGATTCCTCCTGGCGAAAGCCCCCTGTTTCATAGAAAAGGACTAGGGTAGGAGCTCCCCAGGAAAAGGTGAAAGGTACGGCCTCGGCTACTAGTTGGGAAGAAAGTATTGTATCTGAGTACAGATTTTCCGGCAGGGTTTTTAGAAAACGACCGGACACCTTGCGAAATAATACAGAAGGTCCTTCGGGCATTGCTTGGGCTTGTAAGAGCCAACCAAACCGGTGATTCTCCCCCACCGGTTGAAAAGCTTGCAAGGATATACTTGCTCGGCCATAGAAAGTGTCCTTTCCTATCTCCCATCCCTGCTCATACCGTACATTCCCAAAAGTACCGTATACCAATATCGGACCATAGTAGCTATTCTGATACCGCAAGCCTAAGGTAGGACTTAAGTACCTGCCGGATGACGGAGAATTAAAAGCCCCTTCATAAGAAGGGTCTACCTGTTGCTCGTAAAAGAGCATACCTAAGCCAAGAGAAAGTTTACCTAATAAGGGAAAAGCTACCTCGCTTATTACATCGAAGCTAGTTTTTTCATATCTACGAATTAGATCTCCTGATACCGTGCGGTATTGTAATTGATCTACACTACCGTTAAATCCTAGGAAAAGAACAGTATCGGATTGGAAAAGTCGGGGATCTATGTATCCTGTCATTACTTTCCAGGCAGATTCCGAAAGAATCGCTCCTCCAAAGAATTTTTTATTGTACCCTAGCAGATTAGATTCAAAAAGGAGCAGACCTCCGTAGAAACTTCCTCCGCTGGAAGCTCCTCCTAGGGGTATGGGCACAAGCGTCCATTTCTCTTTTACCTCGATCTGAAGTACCGAGCCTCCATTCCCATTTGGGTAAGAGTACGCCTGGATGGAATGAAAAATCCCTAGACTGCGAAGATTTTGTATTAATTGTTCTCTTACTAGGGGTGTAAAAGGCTTTCCTATTAGGGGATCGGTATAAGGTTTTAATACCGAAGGTTTTGTTTTTCCTAGACCCTTTATTTTTACTTCTTCTACGGGTAGAGCTACCTTTGTCTCTTCGGTGGGAGATTCTTCTTGGAAGACCGTTTCTGCATATAATGGTTTAAGTTTGGTAAATGCCGATGTGCCTAACAATATGCACAAAATAATTAGTGGATAGACACGGGAAAACACTTTTCTAATCATAGATATAGAATAATATACTAAATGCTTTACAAAAGAATAGTTTTCATTGACGGGTAAATATGGTACAGTAGGGTATGCAATTCACGAGTTTTACTCTGCTAGCCTTTTTAGGTGGCGGGGCCGCAATTCTCTACGCAATTGTAAAATCCATCTGGATTCTACGCCAACCGATGGAACACGAAACATTGAAAAAAATTAGCGGTTATATTGCCACCGGTGCCCGTACCTTCCTGCTTACAGAATACTCGGTACTTCTACCTTTTGTGCTCGTTATTGCGGGTTTTCTAGCCTTAGGCCAGGAGGGGATCCTTCGTTTTCAGAGCCTAAGTTTTCTTTTAGGGGCTCTTTGTTCAGGAGCTGCCGGATTTATCGGAATGTACATTGCAACTTCTGCCAATGGACGAACTACCCATGCAGCCCAGCAAGGGATAGAAAGCATGA
>JBDNDI010000147.1:0-6758 GCA_046719195.1 Spirochaetales bacterium
TGTATATGACGTTTTATAATTTCTTCTATCAAATAGCTAGCAGCCTCTCCATCCCCATCACTTGCTGCAGCAGAAAGCTTTAGGAGGGTATCTGTGATTTTGGACATGGCAGAAGCAACCAGAATAGGTGCATCCGGCAGCCTTTGTAGGGTTATGTCCAAAGCACGATCGATCATCTGCTCATTTTGAACAGAGGTTCCGCCAAACTTTAGAACGATCATTTAACTCTCCTAACAATATGTATATTTATTATTATTTTGCATATTTATACATAAATGTCAATGGCAAGGTTATCTTGACCCCTATATCTCCTTGCAGTATCTATAGGCTATGCAAACAGAAAGGCAATCCTCTATAGAAGATAGGTTTACCCAGGAGGTGCTAACTCGACTCCGGCAGGAAATTCAAGAAGCGCAGGGCCAGGAGATCCTTTCTGTTGGCCAGGTAGATTCCGAAGGAAAAATATATTCTCTCAGTGTGGTTGCCCGGGGAAATGAATATGCTGTTCCTGCTCTTTTCCCCCATATGGAAAAAGGGGATGTAGTTATTCATAACCATCCCAAAGGCCCCATCCACCCGAGCGAAGCGGATTTACAGGTAGCTACTCAGTTAGGAAACGAAGGAATAGGTTTTTTTATTGTTGATAATAAGGTAAAGAAGCTCTACATAGTCGCTGAACCTGTAATTCTATCTGAAATAAAACCTTTGGCTTTGGAAGCTTTGAAAAAGATACTCAAACCAGGGGGACCCCTTTCCAAACAGGCTGGTTTTTATGAACATCGTTCTTCCCAGGTTTGTATGCTTGAGGCAGTGGGACGTGCCTTTAATCAGGAGGAAATTTGTCTCATTGAGGCAGGTACAGGGGTAGGCAAATCCCTTGCGTATTTAATTCCGGCAGTTGCCTGGAGTAGTCGGAATGAAGAACGAGTTGTTGTCTCTACTGCAACGATCAATTTGCAAGAACAATTGTACGAGAAAGATCTACCCCTTGTGTTAAAGCTTCTAAACTTGTCTGTTCCGGTAGCTCTAGTAAAGGGTAGGGCTAATTATCTTTGTTGGACCCGCCTACAGGAGGCTTGGGAGGAAGGTACTTTATTTGAGGAGGATCTTACAGGTCTTCAATCCTTACGTGAATGGGCGGAGTCTACCCCTACAGGAGTACGGGGAGATCTGCCCTACCCCATAGAAGATTCTCTTTGGAGTACGGTATGTTCTGAGTCGGACATTTGCCCCGGCTTACGTTGTCAGTATCGGGAAAAGTGTTTCTTTCTTAAGTCCCGGCGACAAGCGGCTTCAGCGAAAATCCTAGTGGTGAATCATCATTTGCTTTTTTCTGATCTAGCCTTTCGTATACAAGGATTTGGATTTGAAAATGCAGCTGTATTGCCCCCTTTTCATCGGATCGTCTTTGATGAAGCGCATAATCTAGAACAGAGTGTTACTAGTTTATTTACCGAGACTATACATCGTTTTTCTGTGAATCGGATATTAAATCGGCTTCTCCGTACTAAGGGAAATAGAAAGTTGGGATTAGCGGTAAAACTTACCCATCTGGGTGCTTCTTCCACCTTAATTATCAAGCTGAGCAAGGAAATCCAACAGAGTCAGGAACGATATCTGCAATGGGAGCAAGCGACTCAAGTCCTGTTAAAGGAAGCGGGAACTTTCCGATTAACCCATTCTCAGGATTTCCCCGATATAGATGCCTTTGTGTCCATAGGAGCTCAATTCCAGCAATCTGCTTTAAATCTAGCCGAAACATTATCCGAGATTCTTACCTCTTTGCCAGAAGAGCAAAAAGATACTCCGGAAGCCTATGAAGGTCGAATGCTTCTTACACGTTTACAGGGAATGGCGAGCCTATGCCAGGAATTTCGTACTCCGGAGGAGCATGAGGATAGAATTCTTTGGTTGGAACGTAAACGCACTTTAGGCAGAGAAGGGGTAGTGGAATTCCATTCTACTCCTTTGGATATAGCAGAGCTAATGCAGGAAGCAGTATACCAGCCTTTTAAAACCGTAATTTTCACTAGTGCTACTTTAACGATTAATAAGACCTTTCATTTCTGGAAGGGTCGTTTAGGTTTACAGAAAATACCGCAAGACCGGGTGGTAGAGTATGTATTTGATTCTCCCTTTGACTATAAAAACCGGGTACTATTAGGAGTGCCTACAGATGCTCCGGAGCCTGACTCAGAGAGTTATGTAGATTTTTTAGAGAACTTCATTCCCCAGGTTTGTGAGCTTACAGAAGGCAGAGCTTTGGTATTATTTACCTCCTACGATATGCTTGATCGAATTTACAACAAAGTGAAACCTTTTTTCATGGGTAAAGGCCTTACTCTTTACCGGCAGGGGGAGGCAGAGAGGAGTCGCTTGCTCCGCAAATTCAACGAAAATGTCAGCAGTGTATTATTTGCAACCGATAGTTTTTGGGAGGGTATAGATGCACCGGGAGAAACCTTAGAGATGGTTATGCTCTGTCGTTTACCCTTTCGGGTTCCTACCGATCCGATTCAGGTAGCACGCATGGAAGCCCTACAAAAAAAAGGAAAAAATCCTTTCTTAGAACTATCCCTGCCAGAAGCAGTAATGAAAGTTCGGCAAGGATTTGGGCGATTAATGCGCCGGAGTACAGACAGAGGTCTTGTCCTGATTCCGGACGTAAGGGTGGTGAAGAAAAGCTACGGAAAGTACTTCCTCTCCTCTCTACCTGACACTGAACGATCTTTTAAAGGCTACAGAGATTTACTTATAGATATAGAAACTTTTCTTGCTCGAGTACCTACCCAATAGTGCAGGGATTATAAAATAAAATAACTGAAAAATAAAAATAGCCGCTCAACTCTTAAGCGGCTATTAACGTACGATTTAAAATCTGCAGTCCTGAAGTTTATTTGCCTGAAAATTTATTCGATAATAGCAAGAATGTCCTGCATTTTTACAATTAAATAATCTTCCCCTTCAATTTTTACAGAAGTACCTGCATATTTATCGTACATAACCCGATCGTTTACTTTTACTTTAATTGCCTCTTTGTCATCCCCAACGGCAATAACTTTTCCAATTTGGGTTTTTTCTTGAGCAGTCTGGGGGATGTAGAGACCGCTAGCTGTTTTCTGTTCTCCTTCTTCTACTTTTAATAAGACACGGTCACCTAGGGGTTGTAGTTTCATAGTATTCCTCCTGTGCATCTTGAATATTAGAATAATAGTTCTGTCTCTTAATTTGATAAAAATATAAAAATAGAATGGACAATGGTCAAGGGAAATTGCATTTCTTGTCTTGTTTCTTTCTAATTAGTAATTTAATACCGTATGAGGCAGAAGAAAAACGAACAAAGGGCTAAGCCTTGGCAACTTTCCCTACAAAAGGGCCTTTTGGAATTGAGTGGTCACGATCCCCAAGGGGCTTTAAAGTTTTTTCAGCAGTCCCTAGAAAATTGTCCTGTACAGCAACGGAGGGGATTGGCTCGTATTTTGTATTTTACCGGAATTACTCTTTATCGTTTGGGTTTGCATGACAGTGCGGTAAAAAGTTGGGTGGCTGCAAAAAAACTGTGCAAGTCTCGCTTATATCGTGCGTATGTACAACGATTTTCCAATGCCTATGGTATGGCAAAACAAGCTCATCCTGAATTAGATGATTGGAGAGCTTTTTATGCAATCCAAATAAAAAAATACTTAAAAACAAAAAAGTCTCATGCTTTTGGTACAAGAGCAGAGCAAGACATGATCAGGGATTTAATATTTGATTCATGGCAATCCTTACTTAGCTCTGGGGCGTTGGCAGGAAAATCTGTAAAGGAAAAATTAAAGATTTACAACCAGCATGAGATAATTTTCCCCTATTTCATACTGCCGCAAACCTTTTCGTTAGGCCTGTATGTCAAGGAACGGGAGGGCATGCGCTTTTGTCACTGCGGCAGTGGTCTCCCTTTTCACCTATGTTGTGGGCGCACCAAAGGAGGTTCTAGGTGGGCAATTGGGAAATTATGATACAGTTCTGAGGCCAATCTCTAATGATGGGTAAAAATGACCCAGTTTTAAAAAAATAGAACTATTCCTATATAAAGAAATAAATATTTTCTTCTCCAATAAAGAATTAAATTTCATATGTATTTGTATAGCTGGCATAGATCTTGCAGATTAACATCCGGAGGAAAAAATGACAAAAACCTTGAAAAAACGTGTTGTAAAAGAACCCATGGAAAAAGTTGCTTCTTCCGATGAAAATATCCTCTCTCTATATTTAAAAGAAATCAATAAGATACCCCTTTTAACCCGAGAAGAAGAAGACCGATATGCACGCCTTGCCGCACAGGGAGATAAGGAGGCAAGAGAAAAATTACTTAAAGCAAACCTGCGCTTTGTAGTAAATGTTGCAAAAAAATATCAAAACCAGGGACTTCCTTTATCCGATTTAATCAGTGAAGGAAATATCGGTTTAATTAATGCAATTGAGCGGTATGATGTAAACAAAGGGTATCATTTTATCTCCTATGCTGTATGGTGGATTCGCCAGGCCATATTAAAAGCTATTTGCGAAAAATCTCGGATGATTCGTCTACCTTTGAACCGAGCTAATGAATTAGTACAGATAGAAAAAGCCCGAAAGCTAGTGCAAGGCACCTCTAGAAGTGAAGATGCAGAGATAAAAGAAATTGCCAGACTTCTCAACATGGACGAGTCCCATGTGTCCGATATTGTAAATATTAGCCGGGATCTGGTTTCCTTAGAAACTCCTGTATATGCAGAAAAAGATTCCTCCTCCTTGGGAGATTTTGTGGAAGATGTAGGGTTTAAACACCCCGAGGATGTGGTTATTCATGAATCCCTCAAAGAAGATATTAATAAAATCCTGAAAACCCTTTCAGAAAAAGAAGCAGAGATTATTCAGTACCGTTTCGGTTTAAATGGAAGGACTCCGCTTTCCTTAAAAGAAATAGGAGAAAAATACAATCTCACAAAAGAAAGAATACGTCAGATAGAAAAAAAGGCTTTAAAACGGATGCAGCATCCTAGCAGGAGCGAGATTCTGGAAGCCTATGTGAAATAGCATGCAGGCAGCAGGGAGTAGGAACAAACCACCTACTCCCTTTTTTTCTTACCTTGACTTACCCTACATGAGTTGGTAGATTAGTCTCATTATACGAAATAATTGGATATGCCACTACAAATAGGAGAATAGTATGGGAAAACTTGTTTACTTCTTCGGAAACGGTAAAGCAGAAGGCGATGCTAAGCAGAGGGATCTACTAGGAGGAAAAGGTGCCAATTTAGCGGAGATGACTAATCTAGGAATACCTGTGCCTCCCGGGTTTACCATTGCTACGGATGTTTGCGAAGCCTACTATGCAAATAAGGGAAAACATCCCGAAGGTTTAGAAGAGGAGGTGGAAGCCAATCTTTCTAAATTAGAGAAGGTTATGGGTAAGAAGCTAGGAGATCCCGAGGATCCTCTTTTAGTTTCTGTACGGAGTGGAGCAGCGGTGTCCATGCCGGGAATGATGGAAACGGTACTAAACCTAGGATTGAACGATCGCTCTGTAGAAGGGCTGTCCCAGAAATCGGGAAATCCCCGGTTCGCTTATGATGCATATCGAAGATTTATTCAGATGTTCGGGAATGTAGTTATGGGTGTTTCTTCGGAACATTTTGAACAGGAACTGGATAAGCTTAAAAAGAAGAAAGGAGCAAAGGAAGACACAGCTCTTGGCGCGGAGGACTTAAAAACTCTAGTAAAAACATTTAAAACGGTATATACAAAATACACAAAAAAAGAGTTTCCTCAGGATCCAAAAGTCCAACTCTGGGCAGCCATTGATGCAGTTTTAGAATCTTGGAACAGCCCCAAAGCGGTGAAATACCGAAGTATTCATAATATTCGAGGACTAAAAGGCACGGCAGTGAATGTGCAGGCTATGGTGTTCGGAAACTTTGGTGAAGATTCGGGCACAGGTGTTTGTTTTTCTCGGGATCCTTCTACAGGAGAAAATATTTTTTACGGAGAGTATTTAATCAACGCCCAGGGAGAGGATGTAGTAGCTGGTATTCGTACACCGGAAAAAATATCCCAGCTTCAAAAAAAGAACCCCGAAGTGTACAAGCAACTGGTGGAGATAAAGAACCGGTTAGAGGCGCACTTTAAAGACATGCAGGATATTGAGTTCACGATCCAACAAGGAAAGCTCTATATTCTGCAAACTCGAACAGGAAAAAGAACCGGGCCGGCTGCGGTAAAAATAGCGGTAGATATGGTGTCTGAAGGCCTCATTACCCAGAAAGATGCGGTAAAGCGTATAGATCCTGAACAGTTGAATCAGTTGTTCCATCCTCAGGTAGATCCAAAGGCAAAAAAAGGAGCCGTTCTTTTAGCTAAGGGACTTAATGCTTCACCGGGTGCTGCAAGTGGACACATAGTATTCACGGCAGAAACTGCTGAAGCTTGGGCTTCCGAAAAGAAAAATGTTATTCTTGTTCGAAAGGAAACCGCTCCGGAAGATATTGGCGGCATGCATGCAGCTAAGGGTATACTTACAGCTCGAGGAGGTATGACTAGCCATGCGGCAGTTGTAGCCCGCGGTATGGGACGCCCTTGCGTTGCCGGTTGTTCAGAGCTTTCTATTTCTGGAAAAACTCTCCGGGTGCAGGGAAAAACCTTCAAAGAAGGCGATTATATAACTATTGATGGAAATACCGGAGAGGTATTTGAAGGGGCTCTCCCTTTGGTGCTTCCTAAGCTCGGAACAGAATACC
>JBDNDI010000148.1:0-6713 GCA_046719195.1 Spirochaetales bacterium
CTCTTCCGGTTTGCCTAACCGCTTTAAGGGTATGGATTCTATAATTTCTTTTCTCTTTTCCGGGCTCCATTCTGCACTCATTTCCGTTTCAATAGCATGAGGGGCAATGGCGTTCACATTAATACGATAGGGAGCTAACTGTCGAGCAAGGGATTTTGTAAAAGCATTTACTCCGCCTTTAGAGGCGCCATACACGGGAGCAGCGGTTAGATCACCTGTCTTGCCAGCTATAGAAGATATATTCACGATTTTTCCTCCCCCCCCTTTGATCATGTAAGGAACCACGGCTTTGCAACAATAAAAAACTCCATTTAAATTTACATCTAAAACCTTTTTCCAAGTTTCTACGGATAAGTCTAATAAACTTTCTCTAGCTATAATCCCGGCATTGTTTACGAGAATGTCAATTTTACCGAACAGAGCGTAAAAGGTATCTACTACTTTCTGTATAGATATCGGGTCTGTAACATCACAGGCAAAGCTAACAGCTTGTTTTCCCTTTTTGCTAAGACCTTCCGCAAACTCAGGGCATGTTCGGATATCTACTATACCCAAAATAGCCCCTTCCTGATGTAATAAAGTGGCAATAGCCTTCCCAATACCCCGGCTAGCGCCGGTAACCAGGGCAGTTTTTCCCTCCAATTTCATATCCTCCCCTCCTAGCTTTACCCGAACAACAACCTTGGCAGAAACAACACTACATCGGGTAAAAAGACCAATACAGAAACCTGTAAAACAATAGCAGCCATAAAGGGGAACATTTCGCGTACATATTCAGCGGAATCCACTTCTAAAATCTGACAAACCGCAAACATCGCTAAACCGACAGGCGGCGTCATATTTCCCATGGTTATGATGGTACAAAAAATTAACCCAAAATGTACGGGATCTACCCCTACTGCCTGCACCATAGGAAGCAGAATAGGGGTGAACAGCAAAATCGTTACCGAACCTTCCATAAACATTCCAATAAAGACAAGGAAAGCAATAATTATTAAGAGAATCACATGGGGATTTGTAGATATACCTGTTATAGCTTGAGTTAGATAATTAGGGACACGTTCAAAGGGAATTCCATATCCAAAAAGCCCCGAAAGGGCGATAATCAGCATTATAGCACCTACATCCTGCACTGTATTTATCAACGTGTTTGCGAATTTTTTTAGAGTAAACTCCCGGTATACGACGGTTCCGACAAATACTGCATACACACAGGCAAAGGCTCCAACCTCTGCAGGTGTAAAAATACCCGTCCGAATACCGCCCAGAAGTAGAAAAGGGAAGAGTAACGCCCAGATGGTTTCTTTTAGAGCCAATAACACCTCTTTAAAGGAGGGAGGTCTATCATTAATTGGTTTATATCCCCTACGTTTAGCGGTAATGTACACAGTCAGCATAAGAATCGCCATCATCATAAGCCCCACAACGAGGCCAGCGGCAAAAAGCTGCCCAATACTTACCTCTCCCACGGTTCCATAAATAATGATACCTACCCCTGGAGGGATAGTTGCTGTAATCAGAGCAGTAAAAGCTATAACATTGGCGCTGTACCCTTTGGTGTATCCATTTTTTATCATCCCCGGGCCAAGTATCCGGGCTTCCATCGCTGCATCAGCAATGGCAGAACCAGAAACTCCTCCCATAAAAGTACTGAGCACTACACTAACCTGAGCAAGCCCACCCACCATATGCCCGGTAAGTACCTTGGATAGTCTAATTAATCGTTCTGTAATTCCTGATTCATTCATTAGATTGCCAGCAAAAACAAACAGGGGAACAGCAAGCATGGCAAAGTTCTGCGTCTGAGAAATAGGGAGCTGGACAATCATGGTAAAAGGCAACTCTGGGTATTGAAGAAAAAAGATTACCCCCGATATTCCAATGGCGTAGGCTATAGGCATCCCTAGAGCAAGAAATCCTAAAAAAAACAAAACAACTAATAGCATACAGTTTCCTTTTGTTTAGAATGATTTAGAGGAAAACAGCTCTTTAATTTTCTTACTTACGGTAAGAACCTGCAGAGAGGCTCCTATAGGGATACTAATTGTGACCCATGTATAACTAAACCCTGGGATACCCTGAAACGAACGAGCATAGGTAATTATGCTTAATCGTATCCCATAGATTATTAGTGCCAATAAAAACAATAGAATGATGATATAATTGCCGAAAGTGATCCACTTCTGGACGGTAGGTTTAAATCTAGCAAAAATTACTTCAACACGGACAAGTTTTCCTGCCCTTAGAGCAGCATCTGCACTTAAAAATACGCTCCAGGCAAAGAGAAACAGAGCCATGTCCATAGACCAGTTCAGCGGTCTACCTAAGGACCGGGAAATCGCTGCGGTAAAAATAATCAGACAAGAAGCAGAAAAACAAAAAGCAGCAAGATATACTTCCCCTTTGCAAAGCTTTTCATACAGTTTGCCCATACACACCTCGGGAATATATATTACTGTCCCAGGACAGTAAAAGAAAGATTGCCGCAGGATTCCCCGCGGCAATCTGTTTTCGCTATTTGATCTTTCCCAATTCTCGATAAATCTTATCCCGGGCTGCTACCAGATTCAACTTTTCGTATGCCTTCTCCCCAGCTTTCTTAAAAGCAGCCATATCGATTTCCGATTTATCAATAATTGTCATGCCTCTTTTCTTCATTTCTTCGCGGCTGTTTTTATCAAGAACATTCATATAATTCCGGGATACTTCTAACCCTGCTCGGTTGCACTCCTCTTCTAAGATTTTTTGATAATCCGCCGGCAGGGAATTGAACCACTTACTGCTAATTACTTCGAAATTGATCAGCAGTATGTGCTGTGTCTCGCTCATAAATTTGGCCACTTCATAAAACTTCATATTATAAGCTGCAGTAAAGGAAAGTTCGGCTCCATCGATTACCTTAGTTTGCATTCCCGGATATACTTCTCCATAAGCTAAAGCTGTAGGAACTGCACCTAAAGCCCGAATGGATTCTTGCCAAATGGGAGCCGGGGGAGTGCGAATCCGTAGACCACTAAGATCATCCGGCTTGTAAATAGGTTTATTGGTCAGCATCTGCCGGAACCCCTGGATCCAGAAAAAGGAAAGAACTTTAAATCCTCGTGCTTGCTCTAATTGGGCTTTCCACTGTTTTACTGTATCGAGTTCCGCTAGTTTCTGTACTTCTTCTACCGATTCCACAAAATACGGAGCATTCATTACAGCGATATCCGGAACATAGTTCCCTAAGCGTGCAGAATCTGTATTCTGGCCTACATTTGCTCCCTGTCGAATCTGCTCCAGGATATCCTCCTCTACTCCTAACTGCGCACTGGGGAAGACCTCCACTTTTAGGTTCCCATTTGTACGTTGAGATACTGCTTCCGCCCATTTTAAAAACGCAGGATGATAAGGATCATTGGGAGACAATACATGATTGAATTTTAGTACGTACTGTCTCTGTTTTGCGGCTTCCTTTTGACCACCTGCAAACAAAGGTACTACAAACAGTAGAAAACCTAGCAGCAGGGTCAGTACTAAGGTGAGTTTTTTCATACCACCCTCCTCTGATATATTTGATATGTGATATTATACTTAGATTTCTAAAAATTGTCCAGCTGAAATTAAAGGTATTTTTTAAACTAGGGGATTTTACAAAATAGTTGCGAATCCTACATCTTTAAGCCGCTTTGCGGATTACCACAATTCTGAAGGTATCTGATAGGAACTAAGAACTTTAAACAAGCCTTGCTTTTCAATAAAAATACCATACCTGTAGGCAACATTTAGGGGCAATGGATGCCCTAATCGAAAAGCAAAAAATGGCTCTCCTTGATGGCTATTGTATAATCTGACAATAGTAGCTTGTTTATCATCTAGACCAAAATCTGCTAAAGAACCCTCGGGAAGAGGGCCGATCCATTCCCTTACCATTGAGCAGATTCTATGGAGGTAATCCTTTAGTGTCTGCTCCTGGGAAGAACGAAGGTGTCCTGCACGATGATTCTCAGCGCCTGTACCCTCAGCAGGAAGGGGTACCTCTCTTACCCAACTGGTATCAACCCAGGTATACACTACTTGTTCCGTACCCTTCTGAAGAGTAATCTTTACCACAGATTCAGGATCAATATAAACCGTCTCTAACCTAGAGGGAACCCCCTCTTTACTCCTTACGAAACCTCGTACTAGAAGGTTCAATCCGAGCAGAATACAGAAGGCTATAAGAGCTTTTCGGTTCAAACTCTCCATTTATTCCTTCTTTTTCCAAAGAGAAAATAAACTTAACAGCAAGAAAATACCGGGCAAAACACCCATTACGCCAATTCCTAACAAAATAGTTTCTTTTCTAGAAAGGATTAGCGGTTGGTGCATGGGATCTTTAGGCCGGAGGGCAATCCCTTCTTCCCTTTCCACAGCCCAGGCTACTGCATTTAAGAAAAGATCCATATTGTCCCCGATGCCAATGTATCCATCCGTAATAAAATCAGTATCTCCAAATAATACAAATCGCCCAATTGGGCTACCGTAGGTTGCGTTTTCACTCCTGAGCTCTCCCGCAACAGCTAACACTAAGGGACCTTTGCGGTCTATTTCCGGGTTAACTTGGGGAGAGGCCTTTAAAAGGGAGTCCGTATCGAACTCTGCCCATGCGGTATCAGAGGTTTCTATCAAGGGGAACAGCTCCATGCCTGGGGGGGCGGGAGCAACAAGTTGGATAGAACGTGCTAAAGGGAAAACACTTACCTTTGATAAGCCCCGGGTAATAAGGTGAGGATAGTAACGAACCGCGGTTGCAAAGAAAAAATCCCCTCTAAACAGCTGGCTCCTCGTGTCCACCACCACATCTGAAGTTAGTTTCAATCCAAGGATTCGTAATAGGGAAGAAGTTTCTACCGGAACTAAGGGATCAATACAGGCTAAAAATCTGCCTCCCTTAACCAAATAAGAGTGGAGGAGCTCTTCTTCTTTAGGTAAAAGAGGTTCTTTAGGCCCGAGCCAAAGCAATAGGGCAGCATCTTCCGGTATTGTACCCCGCTCTTCTAAACGGATACTCTCAATTCTATAGTGTTCTGCCCTCATTTTGTCTTGCAGAATCCGTAACTCTTTATCAAACTCCTTCTCCCCTTTGCCTCTTAAAGCATAACAAACATATTCCTTTGGCTCCACTAACTTTCGAAGTCCCGAAGTAAAGGCCTCTTCGTTAAACCCAATGCTCAGGGTATGCTTATCTCGCCACTCCCACAAAACCATCCCATGTTTATCAATACCATACTGCTGGACTAAAAAAGGATGTTTTGTAGGAGAAATAATTTCATACTGTAAAGAGGGCAAAGCTTTCTTGAATAGACGAATTAGTTGTTCAGCTTTACCCCTATCTATATCTGTCTCATCTACAAATACTTTGACCTTTACCTCTTCAGGGGAGATCTTTTCTAGGAGTTTTAAAGTGATCTCTGAAAGCGAGTATAGTTTTTTAGAAGTAAGATCAATCTGCTTATAGAACCGAGAAGAGATGTCCTGTACCAACAGACTGCAAGCTAACAAAATTAGGGGAAATAGGTACTTGGAACGAATCATTAAGCCCTCTGTTCCCTATAGATTAGGAAATAGCTGAATAGAAGAAAAAAGCAAACTAAGTTTAGAAAGTACAGGGTATCATCCGTATCAATTACCCCTAAAAGAAAGGGACGGAGGCGGTGGTAAAACGAAATATTGTAGATAACCCGGGAAAGAGACTGAGGCAAATACTCTGCTATCCATCCCATTAACCAGAAAAACAAAGTTGCAGTTTCGGTTAGTAAAGCGGCCACGAGAAAGTGGCCGGATACAGTAGAGAAAAACAAGCCAATAGCTAGGATTGCACTTCCACAAAGTAGGGCTCCTAAAAAGGTAGCTCCAAGAAGAGGCCACTCCACCCGGGCCCATATCAAAGTAACTAGAGGATATACAAAAGTTAGTGAGAGAGCAGTTAAAAAGATCGTTGCTACGGATACATATTTAGCTCCTATAAGAGCCATGGGACTACCAGGATACGTGATTAACAGTTGATAGGTTCCCTGTCTACGTTCATCCGCAATGGAGCGCATAGTGAGGATAGGTAAAAAAAGGACCAAGAGAAACACAAGGTTAGAGTATAAGGGCTGGAAAAGATTTTGTTGAAGATTTATTACCTTTGCGCTAGCCGGTTGAAGGCTAAAGGCAGCATACCCAAGCATCCCCTGATAGTAGAACCAACCCGAAAAAAAGAGAAACAACCCTAAAAAGATATACACGGTCCAGGAGAGGAATAGGATCTTAAGTTCTTTTCTATACAGGGCTAAAAAAAAGGGCATTATCCTTACTCCTTTGAAGTTAGTTGGCGAAATACTTCTTCTAATTCCACGGATTTCTGCTGTAATTCTACTAAATCCCAACCTTTTTCGGACAAAAGTGAAAATAAGGCCGGAGCAGGATTCCATTGAGACGTTACTTTTATAGATACTTCCCAAACCGAGGCCTCCAACAGGGAAAGGCCTGCAATTCCCTCGATTCCTTCCTGGGAGAGGAGAAGATTTTTCAATTGTTCCTCGGTTCCCATTCCTTTTGTATTAATACGAACCCGGAATATCCTTTGATCGGTAAATTTTCTTTTCAATCCTTCCAGCGAATCCTCTAAGAGAATCTTGCCCCGATCTATAAAAAAAACCCGATCGCTTAAGCTAGCCGCATCGGGCATGAGATGAGTACTGATAATG
>JBDNDI010000149.1:0-6636 GCA_046719195.1 Spirochaetales bacterium
ATTCCCAAATACGGGAAATAAAAGTGAGGTCCTGCAATTCTTCTTTAGCTTTCTCTAAGACCGGTGGAATTTCCTCTGGTTTTTGTAACTCGGCATACCCTTGAAGAATACGAAGGTACGAGTGGGTTTTTTCTTCAGGCAATTGGGAAGAAACCAAGGAAAAGACTTCCTGAGCTTCCTGAAAGGATCTGAGTTTAAACAAGGCTTCTCCTACTGCAAGAAGGAACTTACTCCGTCGTGGCTCCTGAAGATTATTTATAGATCCTTTTCGATACAGGTTAATTATACCCTCTAATTCGCCTAGAGTATGACTAAGCTCAGCATACAATAAAAGCGCCTGTGGATCTGGAGGGCCAAGAGAAGTACCTTCAAAAAAGGAAGCGATTGTGGTATGAGCTAAGGATAATTGACCATTTTCTTTGTAAGCATAAGCTAAGTAGAGAAGAGCTCTCCTGCGCCCTTCCTCTGTAGGAGCACTTTTTATATATCTGTTCAACAATGCAATAGCTGTATCATAATCTTTTAAACTAAACGCAGTTAAACCCGCCCAAAAGGGAAGGAGTGGGTAATATTGGGTAGAAGGATATCTAATTTCGATTCTCTGGAAAAGCTCATAGGCTTCCCGGTACCGTTTCGGGTAGAATAAGCTTTGGGCGCGACGAAACTGGACATCGGCAATACGGGGCGAATTAGGTTGGGTGCGTAAAAAAGAATCAAACGCTTCTAAAGCTAAAGAGTAATTTCCTTCCCGGAAGAATCGTTCCCCTCTTTCTAGCAAATTTTGGGAGGATATAGGAATAGATAAAAGAAAGAAGAGAGCAATACAAAAAAATCGACGCATCCTGGGTAAAAAATAACCCAGAGAGGTCAATTATTCAATCCTAGGAGGTTGAAAATTAGAGTCTGCTTCTACTCGTACAAGATGAATAAAATCGTCCCTATATCGCCTTTTTAGCGACGAAAGATCTGTTTCCACATTTCGTTCAAATACTACCACCTTAAATTCATTTTTACCTGTGAAAAAAGGAAATAGTACCACTACATGAATATGCTGCCGAAGTACCGGAGTTGAACCAAACTCACGATTCACGGATCCTAGATAAAAAGTACCGGGTTCGATAATCGCTAGATAAAAAAGCAGACTCTCCAGTTCTTGGACAGGGAAGCCAATATCCTCTCTATATTTCCAGTGAGGAACCTGGCGCACATCTCTGCTCTCCGGGTCTTTGCCCCCTGCTAAGATTCGAGCTATATTCCGTGTCCAATCCAATCCAAAAAAGGGATCTCTCTCTTGTTCAAATCGTTCGGTGATACGACTTCCTCTTTTAGACAGATGCTTTTCTCTCAGTGCTTCTATATCCAAATACTCCCCTTGCCGAGGGTAGTAAATTCCGTCTGCTACCCATTTTGCGAAGCCCGAACAATTAAACCCAGGAAGGGATTCTTGGGCTCTTAGGCTAGAAATATGTACAAGTTTCCCCTCTTTATCCATAGCCCCATCCTCTGCATCTGGCAAATAGGGCAAGGCCTGCCTTATTCTTTGTACCATGGCTATGGAAGAAGAATAGAGCTGGCTAGGAACAATTTTTAGAAGGGTAGACCAATTCACATATACCGAAGTCAGTCGGACAATCTCTTTTAAGGGCTCGGTAAGCAAAATCGATAAAGAAGTACCTAGGGGAACCGACTTATAGAGAAACGTATCATACAGGTATACTTCCATCCTGGTACGTTCTCCCTGGGGGAACAAACGAATAAAGCAACCCGCATCTGATCTAAAGAATATTTTAGCCTGCACTACTGCACCGGTTCGATTGTCCCTCTTTACCACCCAAGAACCCGAGGAATAAATAGGGAAACCCTTATGCTCTTCGTTAAGAAACAATATATAATAGGCTTCGTCTGTTTTCTCTATTGCCACCCGAACCCGGTGATCCTCCGTACGTTGAGAAAAAATCCTCTCCTGAAAACGGGCAAGTTCATGCAGGGGAGCATTGAATAAATTTTTATTATCAAGTCTTACCTCATAATTTTCCCGTATGACTCCTTCTGTAGGCTGGGAAGGGAGATAAAAAGAAACAAATATAAAGAGGCTCAAGAGGAATGCTAAGCGCATCATCTCTCTTGTATATAGGCAGTAGGCTTTGTAACTGTTTCCCACAATCGATACACCCCTGAAACACATCGTTTTACTAGAACTGTTTCTACTGTTTGACCCTTTACATCATCGGCGTTCGTACTCGTTGGAATGATACTCTGCTTGGATTCTTCAATTTGGCTAAAGGGAAGAAGAACTGTCTTAAGAAAATCCGTAGCAATACAATAGATTCCTGTGGTAATCCATTCCTTCTCTCGTTGTATTACCGTACCAACTACGGGATTTCTATTCTCTAAACTCTCAGAGATAATAGATTCCTGTGGAAAACGGAGAGAATAGGAATTTAATGGTAATACATACAACCATCGAATTTTTTTATGTTCCCAATATTGTCGGTACTCTTCAGTTTGTAAAAGAAGCAGACTCCCCGCAGCTCCTGGATAATAGGTAGCTATATTCCCTTGGGGATCCACCACCAACTTTTCCTTCCACAAATAGGGGATTGAGGGCACTTTGCGAAAAAATAAAGAAGCAGGTTCCCTACCAAAAAATCGGTTTTGACTAAAGTAATTTAAAAGAAGATCTATATCCTGATTACTCCCAAAAAGAAACCAGGGAACCATTTGTCCAACGGTGTACTCTACCGTACGGATTTTTTCTATAATAAAAGGCAGCAAATCTATCTTTACTCTATTCTCAGGTAGAAAAGTTACAAGGGCTATTTCCTTTTTTGCAAAAACTTCTTCTACCTTAGAAGGCATTAGGGTATGATTAGAGGATGCTTTTAGATTTACTTTCAATACCTTTTCTTCTTTTATTTGTCGGGTCATTTTTTCTAGAAAGGTTAAAGAATCTCTTGACAAATCTAAAAGATTCTCTAAAAGCACTCGTTTCTTTTCTTTAGGTAAGCTTACTAACAGTTCTCTTATATGCTCTTGGCCGGGAACCTGTAAGTAGGGTAAAACTTTTTGTATTTCTCTTCCAAAGGAACTTATACACTCCTGAATTTCAAGAATTTCTCGCCGCAATTCTTGAAATTTGGCCTTTTTTTCCGCCTTTTCGCCCTGACTTTCTTCTAACAGGGCTTTAAATGCTCCTTCGACCGTGTATTTACGATGTTGAATAAGGTGTTTCATCCGGAAAAGAAGATGAATCTCCCGCTCCCCATAGGTCCTGCGACCCCCCCGGTCTTTTTCAGGATCAAACAAGGGTACTGCTTGCTCCCAATACCTTAAGACATGCGGCTTTACGTTTAGGATTCTGCAAACTTCTCCTAAAGGAATCCTTTTCATTAAGAAGAACCTCGACTGCGAAGATCAATGTGAAGGGGAACAGAGGAAAGGTGAAACTCTTCCCGAAGTTGATTCTGCAGGTATCGGAGATAAAAGTCTGGGAAATCTTCCGAGCGGTTTACGAACATCACAAACTTAAGGGGAGATGTCCTAACCTGGGTAAGGTATCGCACCTTATACTTTTTTTTCCCGATCTGGGGAGGGGGATTTTTTTCTATCCATTTCTCCAAAGCTTTATTTAATGCTGAAGTCTCTATTCGTTTTTGAAGTTGTTTTTTTAATTCAAAAGCTGTTGATAAAACTCTATCTACATTCCAGCCTGTCTTGGCAGAAAGTGGTAGAATAGGAGCAAAATCTAAAACAGGAAACTGGAATCGGATACGGTCTTCCCTTTCTCTAAAAACCTTTTTTCCCCCTTTTACCCTGTCCCATTTGTTTAATCCTAGGATAATCCCCCTACCTTTCTTTACAACTTGGGCGGCTATTTTTTTATCCTGCTCAGAAAGCTCTTCTTCCGCATCTAGCAGGAGTAACACCACCTCTGCCTCCCGTATGCTTTCAATAGCCCGGTGAACAGAATAGTATTCTATATCTTCCTGAACTTTGGATTTTCTCCGGATACCTGCAGTATCTAGGACTCGTACCCTATAATCTTTGAACACAAAGCTATCCTCTACCACATCTCTTGTGGTGCCCGGCAAGGCAGAAACAATCGATACTTCCCGGCCTAAGAGAGTATTTACCAAAGTAGATTTTCCTGTATTCGGTTTTCCCAATACGGCTAGGGTCAAGTCGGCTTCTTCATCCTTCCCTAGAGTAGTCCCCTCTCCTATAAATCTTCCTCTCTGTTCTAGCCAGGTAAAAACATATTCCGTAAGTTCTTCACAATTCCTTCCATGGGTAGCTGAAATAGGTATAGGCTCGCCAAACCCTAAACCATAAAATTCGCCGAGTAAGGTTTCCCTCGCTTCTGTATCTACCTTGTTTACCACTAGGATAATTTTCTCAGAGTACGGCCTAAGGAAGGTAAAAAGCTCTTCGTCCTCAGCAGTAAGACCTTCGATAGAGGTTAATACAATGATTCCATCAGCTTCTTGCAAAGATTGCACACTTCGTTTACGGGCTAGATCTTCTAACTCTTCTACGTTTCCAAACCGTATTCCCCCGGTATCCAATAGGGAGGCCTCTTTTTCTTTATACTTCCAGATACCTTGTACAGGATCTCTAGTAACGCCTGCTTTTGAATGGGTAATCGCTTTTCGTTTCCCTATGAGTCGATTAAATAAAGTAGATTTTCCCACATTCGGTTTTCCCACCAAAACCAACAGAGGTAATGCAGGCTTCGAAAGTGTTTTAGTAGAGTCCAAGGTCGAATCGTTTTTCCATGAGTTGCCGGACATATCCATCGATCTCCTTTCCCGAACGCATTTCCATGACTGTTCCTACCAGTTCCTCTGCCTCTGCCATGGAAACAGACCTAATAATTTTCTTTACCGCCGGGATAGAAAAGGCACTCATGCTCAACTCATCCAATCCAAGTCCTAGAAGAATAACCGTTGCAACCGGATCCCCTGCCATTTCACCGCACATAGCTACGGGTATGCCCATCGCATGAGCATTCTCTACAGTGATTCGTATTAACCGTAAGACCGCGGGGTGGAAAGGATCATACAAGTAGGCAGTTCGTTGGTTACCGCGGTCTACTGCAATAGTGTATTGTATAAGGTCATTCGTTCCTATAGAAAAGAATTCTACTTTTCGGGCTAACACGTCAGAGGTTAAGGCCGCGGAGGGAATTTCAATCATGCATCCAATAGAGACCTTATCATTAAAGGGGACTCCCTCTAACTTAAGCTCGTTTTTTACTTCTTCCACTAATCCTAAAGCTTGATTTAACTCTTCCACCCCTGAAATCATAGGAAACATAATCTGCAAGTGCCCGTGCACCGAAGCTCTAAAAAGGGCTCGTAACTGGGTACGGAAAATTTGCACTCGGGACAGACAAAACCGGATAGCTCTCCATCCTAAAAGGGGATTTTTTTCATTTGCATCCACCAGGTCAGGTATTATTTTATCCCCTCCTAAATCTAGGGTCCGGATCGTAACCGTCTTTCCACCCATTGCTTCTAGTACTTTCCGGTAAGCTTCATACTGCATCTGCTCGCTAGGTAACCTTCCTGGATTTAAAAATAAAAACTCTGATCGATATAAGCCTATCCCTTCGGCTCCATGTCCTTTTAAGGCCTCTACTTCCTCAGGTATCTCAATATTGCCTAAAAGACGAATCAGTTTACCGTCTTTAGTTTCTGCCGGCAGTTCATTTAAGCTTAGAAGCTCTACCTCCTTTTTCGTACGGGCTTCTAAAGTTTTAAGATAGGTCTTTTTTGTAGGGGCATCGGGTTTAATAATCACAATACCCCGGTTTCCGTCGATAAGAATCTCATCGCCCGTACGCACATGCTTTGTAATTTCCCCTAAGCCTAACACTGCTGGAATTTCAAAAGCACGGGCAAGGATGGCGGTGTGAGAAGTTTTTCCCCCTTCGTCCATCGCTATACCTCGGATCATTCGCTTATCCATGGAAATAGCTTCAGAGGGCATTAGGTCCTTGCCCACAAGGATTACCTCTTGGGATAGGTCTGTTAGAGAAATGCGTTCCCGGTGCAGGAGGTGGTTTAAGACTCTTCGGGTAACATCATTAATATCCGCTGTTCGTTCCCGAAGATAAGGATCAGAGGTATGGTTTAGCTTTTCTATAAAAGCTTGAATAGTCATGTGCACTACCCATTCGATATTTTTTTGTTGGGTATGCAATTCTCGTTCGATCATCTCTTTGACTTCTGGATCTTGGAGCATCAGAAGATGGGAATCTAACACCCCGACTGTCTCTTCTGACATTTCCGCACCTGTTCTTTCTTTGAGGAGTTCCAATTCCCGTATGGCTTTTCGTTTTGCTTCTTCAAATCTTTCCAATTCAAAAGGAATATGAGCTTCTGAAATATCGTACTTAGGGATAGGAGGATTGTCGTCTATATAAACAAAGGCTTTGCCTGTTACTATTCCCGGGGATGCAGCTATCCCCTTCAACTCCATCATAGGGCAAACTATACGTACTTTTCTATTCACTGTCAAATCTGCTCTTGAATTTTCCGACATTTAAAAGGGTATGGCTAAACAAAAGCAACCTTCGTTTGGAGTAGTGTTCTGGATCGCCTTGTTTTGTTTTGTTGGGCTGTTATATATTGG
>JBDNDI010000015.1:0-16475 GCA_046719195.1 Spirochaetales bacterium
CGATCTTCATGTACATGGACAGTAAGAAATAAGTCTCCTAGTCCTGGAGGTGTTGGTATGATTAAAACTGTAAGAGATGTAGATCTGAAGGGTAAACGGGTACTGATGCGGGTCGATTTTAATGTTCCAATGAAAGACGGAGTAGTGCAAGACGACACCCGAATAACTTCCGCTTTGCCCACTCTACGATATATTCTCGATCAGGGTGTTCAATATGTAATTCTTATGTCCCATCTTGGGGATCCTAAGAAAGACATGGAGAAGGCAAAGGAAAAGGCTGCAAAAGAAAACAAACCCTTTGATGAAGAAAAATACCTTGCAGGGAAACATCGTCTCGCACCTGTTGCCAAACATTTAGAAAAACTTTTGGGTAAACCGGTAAAATTTGCCCCTTCCTGTGTGGGTCCTGAAACAGAGAAGATCATCCAGGGCTTAAAAAAGGGTGAGGTACTCATGCTAGAAAACACCCGTTTCCATTCAGAAGAAACATCCAAACAAGATGCGGTACGGGAATCTTTTGCCAAAAAACTCGCCTCTTACGCAGATCTATATGTAAACGACGCCTTCGGGACAGCTCATCGGGCCCATGCTTCTACAGTAGATGTGGCCAAGTTTCTGCCGGCAGTTGGGGGATTTTTAATGGAAAAAGAGGTGAAGTATTTAGAGCCTCTTCTTACGAACCCTGCAAAACCTTTTGTGGCTATAATTGGCGGGGCCAAGGTTTCTTCAAAAATCGGAGTCCTAGAGTCCCTGGTTCGCCGGTGTACTACTTTAGTAATTGGGGGCGGAATGGCCTATACATTCTTGAAAAGCATGGGGAAAACCATCGGTGTTAGTTTGGTAGAGGAAGAGCATTTGGAAACGGCAAAACGTCTACTATCTATGGCAAAGGAAGGGGGGGTTACCGTTATTCTTCCCATCGATCACGTGGTGGCCTCCCAATTTTCAGATAAGGCAATTCCAGAGTATGTGGAGGGCGAAAATATACCCGAGGGCAAAATCGGTATGGATATCGGCCCCAAAACCCTTAAATTAATTCAAGATAAAGTTAAGGAAGCAAAAAGCCTTGTATGGAACGGCCCCTTAGGGGTGTTTGAGTTCGAGGCTTTTGCCGAAGGTACCCGAAAGGTAGCCTTAATGGTGGCAGAATGTCCGGGAACCACGGTAGTGGGCGGAGGAGACTCGGTTGCAGCTGTTAATAAGTTCAATCTGGCAGATAAAATTGACCATGTATCCACGGGTGGAGGAGCTTCTTTAGAGTTCCTGGAAGGAAAAACTCTACCAGGCATTGCCGTATTACAACAAAAGTAGGGAGAAAGATTGTGCAACGAAAAAAATACATTGCCGGAAACTGGAAAATGCATAAAACCATATCCGAGGCGGTTACTCTTGCGGAGGAACTTGTACGATCCTTGAAAGGATGTCCCTATAAACTTATGATAGCACCTCCTTTTACAGCCCTGTCCGCAGTGGCTAAGGTGGTAAAAGGAACACCTATCCTTTTAGGCGCCCAAAATATGGCAGCAGCAGAGCAAGGTGCCCACACCGGCGAAGTATCGGTTATTATGTTAAAAGATCTAGGGGTACAATCGGTAATTTTAGGGCATTCGGAAAGAAGACTTATCTATGGGGAACAGGATAAACTCATTAACGAAAAGGTAAAATTAGCCCTAAAGCACGGCATAGAGGTTATTCTCTGTGTAGGAGAAACCCTAGAAGAGAGGGAGAAAGGTAGGCACGAGACAGTAGTAACCTCGCAGGTTACCCAGAGTTTATTGGGAGTACAAGAGGGGGAACTGTCTAATATTACTATAGCCTACGAGCCTGTGTGGGCAATTGGGACAGGTAAGAATGCTACGCCGGAGGATGCAGACGCAATGCACCGCACAATCCGAAAAGTTTTAGATAAGATGTATCATCCTGGAATAGGAGAGACGGTAACTATCCAATATGGGGGCTCGGTAAAACCGGAAAATGCAAAAGCTCTTCTTTCTATGCCCAATATTGATGGTGCCTTAGTGGGAGGAGCTTCGTTAAAAGTTGAAACCTTCGTTCCTATAGCTTGGTTCGATAGATAAAAGAGGAAGATTTATGATAATCGTTAGTGTTGTGTTGTTAGTGGTTTTTGTAATCAGTGCCCTCCTTTTAATTGCGGTTGTGTTAATTCAGGATGAACAAGGAGAAGGGTTGGGAGGATTGTTCGGTGGTGGAAGTTCGACCCCCTTTGGAAGCCGCTCAGGTAATATCCTTACCCGAATAACCTCGGTTTTAGGAGCCTTGTTCATTTTAACTGCCTTTGGCTTAGCTTGGGTTAACCGCACTCCGGAGCGGGATGATGTAATTGGGGCGGCTAGACGGAAGCAAGCCGCAGAGACTACCTTAGAATGGTGGAAGACGGAATCCGATAAAGACCAAACGCAAGCTCCTGCCGCACCATCGAAATAATCTGAGTTTATGCTTTTACAAGAATTATTTACACCTTCGAGAATAAAAATCAATCTTGAATCGGAAGAAAAAGAGGAAGTATTTGAAGAGTTAGTAGATCTGCTTGTACGGACTTATCACTTTGAAGACAAGAGGGATCCCATATTAGATGCTCTGCTCGAAAGAGAGAGGAAAATGTCCACCGGTATCAAAACCGGAATTGCTATTCCTCATGGAAAAACCGATCAGATTCAGGGTCTTCTCGGTGTAATGGGTGTTTCAAAAATGGGAATTGAATATGAGGCCTTAGATGGAAAACCCGTACATCTAGTATTCCTTTTAGTATCTTCCATGGAAGAAAGTGCCCAACACTTGAAAATCTTAAAAAAGGTCGCTTCTCTCATTGAGTATACGGATTTTTATCAAAAGGTCTTAGAAGCAGAGACTCCTGAAAAAGCTTATCAAGTATTAAAACAATACGAAGATATATTGGATTATCAGGAAACCTAAATGCCTTCGGAATCTGAGGTTTTAAAAAAATTACTTGAGGCGGAGCAGCAAGCAAAGGAATTGGTTCTTCAAGCAGAACAATCCGTAGCTAAAAATATAGAGATAGCTAAACGGGTTAAAGAGGAACGATTTCGAGCTTTACGAGAGGAAAAGCAAAAAGAAGCAGCAAAAGAACTAGAGGAGTATCAAGCGTCTTTAAAACAACGCAAAGAACTCCTTCTAGCAGAAAAACGAAGATTCTTATCCAATCAAGAAGCTAACTGGGAGGAGGGGAACAGAAAATTAAAAACCCTCCTCGGACTTTTATGAATCCTGCGGGTCAACACGCCTATCTTCACGGAAAATTACACGGAATTATTGCGAAGTCTTTTTTAGACGAAAGGTTCCGCTTTCTCCAACGGCTAACCAATCTGTCGGAAGTATATAGAGCCCTCTTCCCTAAGGAATCCTTAGAGGTATCTGAACGGGAATTAGTCCGAACAATAGAAAAGAAGTACGAACTTCAAATCCTTCATTCGCTTATCCGTACCCTAGATATTTTACAACCTCCGCCGGATCTTTTATTGCATACCTTGCAGAAGTATGAAATTCGGAACGTAAAAGCCATCCTTCGAAATTTACCCTCTCCGGTATTACCGTCTAGCTTGTGGGATTTAGGAAAGTATGCCACTTTTTCCATTAAAGAGGCAAACTTAAAAGAAGCTTTAACAGTCTCTCCCTATAAAGATGTTTTAGCCCAGTGGGAACATAAACCCCTGTGGGCTGTTGAGTTCTCCCTGGATGAAAGATATTACCTTGCTCTGCTTAAGGATATTGAAGCCCTTCCTAGAAAAGAGAGAGAAATTCTGCTTGAATCTTTGCTTGCTGAACTTCGGTGGATCAATGGGGTATGGATTCTTCGATTAAAATATTACTATCGTATGGAAGAAGAAGATATCCGCGAGAGATTGTTATTAAAAGAAAAAGTGAATAGTGAGAAAGATCTTAAAGAATTACTTCAACTTTCCTGGGAGGATCCTGGCTCATGGAAGGGAAGTAAATATGAATGGTTAGTACGTGTTACTCCAGAAGGTCAAATCGACCCGGCACCGGCACCCTGGCGGTTATCTAAATACCTCTATCGGTTATATCGTCGTATCTTTTACCGGAATCCTTTTACCCTTTCTGCAGTGTATGGTTTTTTTCGAATGAAGGAGTATGAAATACACCTTATTCATTCTTTAACCGAGGGGATACAGCTAGGAGAAACAGAATCTGAGTTGAAGGAGCTTACCGAAGGCCTATGATATTTACCGAACGCATGCATAAAGTGGAGCTTCTTCTTTTAAAACGAGACATAGATCAGGTTCTAGAGTATCTGGGCGTGCGGAAATGTTTTCAAGTAAGTGATACCCTAGAGCCTGAGCTCGGTGAAACCTACTATTATTTGCAGGATCTATTGAACCGGTTAAAGAAGGGTATGGATTTTTTGAGGATTTCACCCAAACCAGGCCTTAATATCCTTGGAACTCCCAAGCAATTTTACACCCTTACCCCTCAAGATTTTGAATCCGCAGAAAACCTATTAAACCTTCTCGGTCAACTTATTAATGAAGAAAAAAATCTATTGGAACAAAAAACCTCCTTGGAAACAACCCTTCAGGAAATTAAAATCTTTGCAAAAATGAGCTTTCCTCTCAAAGAATTAGAACAAGTAACTTTTCTTGTGTATCGCTATGGAAGTGTATCTCCCGCAAAATTGTCCGAATTAGAAGAAAAGTTGCTCGGAAGGGCTGTTATTTTTGCTTTAGATGAAAAAGGTAGAATTTTAGTGCTAGCTTCAAAAAAGGGAAGATTTGCCATGGAGACCGAGCTTAAACAAGCAGAGTTCCGTGACCTTCCCTTACCTGAGGCAGCCAAAGACCTAACTCCCTCCTTACTGCAGGAGCTGGAACAAAAACTAACTTCGGTTCTAGAAAACCTGGAAACAAGCAAACAAAAAAGAGAGGAACTTAAGAGGAAGTTAGAAGGAGAGTTCCAACGCTTAAATACTCTGTTTGAAGTAGGACTTCGGATAGAGGAACTAAAGGCGCACCTGCAACACAGTGAACAGGCCTATGTTTTATCCGGATGGGTGCCCCATTCTCTGCTTTCAGGCCTTTTAATAGACTTAGAAAACCTTACGGAGGGTAGAATTGCAATTCGGGTGTATAATCCCGAGGAAATACTCACGGTACGGGAGGGAATAGAATCCCCTCCTGTTTGGTTAAAGCATGGGAAATTTCTTAAGGCTTTTCATGGTATTGTGTTTTCCTATGGTGCTCCCCTGTATGGATCGATAGATCCCACTCCCCTAGTAGCGGTTTTCTTTACCCTTCTTTTCGCCATTATGTTTGGAGATCTAGGTCAAGGTTTTGTCATCCTCCTGTTTGGAATATGGTTAAACCACACGAAGGTACCCCTATTACAGAAATGGAATACGTACGCTCTAGCGTTTAAAACCGTTGGCCTAGCCTCTATGGTTGCCGGCCTTTTGTACGGCTCTTGCTTTGGGAGTGAAACCCTACTAATTCCGATTTCGCGGTTACTTACCCAACTGATATTAGGAGAACCGAAGGATCGTTTTATTTCTCTTTTGCCTTCTGAAGGCATAGATCGTTTGTTAACCTTTTTCGGTTTTACCGTGGCCGTGGGTGTGCTGATCAATTCTCTAGGGCTAGTAATAAATATTTATAACCAAATACGAAAGAAAGACTTTCACAAAGCTGTATTCTCCAAAACAGGAATAGTCGGAGCTTTATTTTTTTGGTATACCTTAGCCCTAGCTCTGCGAGTCGTATTACTTAATAGTCATTTCAACTCTTTCGACGGTTTTATTTTAACCTTTTTACTAGTTTTGTTATTTTGGGGAGAACCGTTATCAAGGCTTCTTGCAAAAAAACGACCTCTCTTTCCTGAAGGTTTTTTTTCTTTCATCATGGAAGGTACTGTGGAGGTGCTAGAATCTATATCCTATTACATCTCCAATTCCGTTAGTTTTTTGCGGGTAGGAGCCTTTGCTCTATCTCATACGGTACTTAGTTTAATTGTTTTTAAAATTGCCGAACTTATGCACTCTTTACCGGCAAGCTGGTTATTTCAGTTTCTAATAATTGTAGCAGGAAATGTGCTGATTCTTGTTCTAGAAGGCCTTATTGTCACCATACAAGTTATTCGGCTCCACTACTACGAATTTTTCTCTAAATTTTTTACAGAAACCGGAAAACCGTTCAAGCCTTTTGACTTGACGCAAGCATAGCAATTCTATCGAGGAGGAAAGAATATGAAAAAGATCTTTTGGTTTCTTTTTTTAATGGGCGGGATGGTTTCCCTTATCTGGGCTGAGGAAACTGGTGCGAGTCAAACTCCCTACATATATTGGAAATGGATATCCGCCGCTGCTGCAGTGGGAATCGCCTGTATTGGTGGAGGAATAGCCGTGGGACAGATAGGAGCAGCCGCTATGGGCGCCATGAGTGAAAATCCCGACTTAGCCGGAAAAGCCCTTCCTTATGTAGGATTGGCTGAAGGAATCTGTCTGTGGGGATTTTTAGTGGCATTGCTAATTCTATTTCTCTAATCTCCAAACTCTGGTATGGATTTTTTTGTACTTGCAGAAGAAGAATTGATTATAGGTTTCCAGTTAGTTGGAATTGCAGGAAGGGTAGTTACCAACCGGCAAGAAGCGTTGGAAGCATTCCTTTATGCAGTCCAGGAATTAAAACCCAAAGTGCTTATTCTTACCGAAGAAGTTGCCTCCTATCTGGAGGCAGAAACAGCAGAGTGGAACCTTTCTAGCCAGTTCCCCTTATTGGTAGAAATTCCAGGTCTTCAGGGTAAACTTCCTAGTAGGAAAACTCTCGTAGAATCAATTCGGGAAGCTATAGGAATACGAGTGTAAATTGTAATTATGGAAGAGATAAAAACCAGTCAACGGTTAGAACAAGAAATATTAGAGGATGCTCGAAAAAAAGCAGAGCGTATTTTAAGAGGCGGGGAGAAATCTGTAAAAGAAGTAGAAGAAGAATGGAATAAACGGGAACAAGCCTTTGTTCAAGAACATGAGAAAGAACTAGACAGAAAGAAAACTAAAATAGAAGCAGAAATGTCCGCCTCTATACCCCTCGAATTAAAGAGAATCGAGCTAGAAGAACTGAATAAAAAGTATGAAAATTTTTTAGAGCTTTTTTTCTTACGCTTATCCGATGAAGAGTTTGGTAAGCTCCTGCAAGCCCGGTTATCCGAAGTAGCGCTCTTTTTTGCGAATAAATCAGTTACCTTGTCCTATAAAAGTGTTCCCCCGGTTAAGAAACTTGTTGAATCGGTTATTCCGGGGATTTCTATTCTGTCTGTAGAAGAAGCAGAAACTACTAGGGGGCTTTCCCTTCAAACCGAGGATGGTGCTATTCGGTTTCGTCTTACAATCGATGAACTGTTGGAAGAAGTGCAGGAAAAATATCGAAAGGAACTATTCGATGCACTATGGTTATCCCATGACGGGGAGTAAAGGTAGGGAACTATGGTAAAGGGACGAATCATAAGAATCAATGGCCCTATTATTCAGGTAGAAGGGTTTAGCCAGGCAGGTTTATACGATGTAGTTGAGGCAGGGGAATTCGGGCTTATTGGAGAAGTGATTCGGTTAAAAGGGGATATTGCCACGGTTCAAATATATGAAGACAACACAGGCATGAAGGTTGGGGAACGGGTAATTAGCCGCGGGAAACCCCTTTCCGTGACCTTAGGCCCTGGGCTTATAGGTCGTATTTACGATGGTATTCAGAGACCCTTGGAAGACCTGTATCAGATTACCGGAGTCGGCATTAAACCGGGAGCCAAAACCTCTCCTTTAAATCAGGAGACCCAGTGGACCTTTAAACCGCTTGTTCAGGCGGGCGATCTAGTACAACCGGGCATACCCATTGGGATTGTGCAGGAGACCGAAGTTCTTTCTCATCCGATTTTCTTACCTCCTTATATAAACGAAGGTAGGATAAAAACAATTGTTCCGGAAGGAAAGTATTCTCTTAAGGAATCGATTGCTACCTTAGAAGAAGGAATCGATCTCTTTATGTATCATAATTGGCCGGTGCGTAAACCCCGACCCTATAAGGCAAAGCTCGGAATGGAAGAACCGCTGCTTACGGGCCAACGGGTTATCGATGTGTTCTTTCCGCTCTCTAAAGGAGGTACCGCAGCTATTCCCGGTGGGTTCGGTACAGGAAAAACAATGACCCAGCATGCGGTGGCCAAATGGTGTGATGCAGATATTATAGTGTATATAGGGTGTGGAGAACGGGGCAACGAAATGACTGATGTGTTGCGTGAGTTCCCTGAAATAAAAGATCCCCGCACGGGTCGCTCCATCATGGAACGCACCATCTTAATAGCCAATACCTCTAATATGCCGGTGGCCGCTAGAGAAGTTTCCATCTACACCGGAGTTACCCTTGCTGAGTATTATCGGGACATGGGGCACGACGTAGCTATAATGGCCGACTCTACAAGCCGTTGGGCAGAAGCTCTCCGGGAACTTTCGGGAAGGTTAGAGGAAATGCCTGCTGAAGAGGGTTTCCCTGCCTATCTTCCCACCCGGTTAGCGGAATTCTACGAAAGAGGGGGTAGGGTTACCACCCTAGAAGGGAAAAAAGGCTCCATTACCATTATCGGAGCTGTTTCTCCTCCCGGAGGGGATTTTTCTGAGCCGGTAACCCAACACACAAAACGGTTTATTCGATGCTTTTGGGCTTTAGACAGGGATTTAGCCAATGCCCGTCATTATCCTGCTATATCCTGGATCGATTCGTACAGTGAGTATGGGGAGGAGCTTAAAGGGTTTTGGGAAACTGTTCATGCGGATTGGGCTAGTACACGAATAGAGGCCATGGATCTTTTAAAAAGAGAACAACGCTTGGCCCAGATAGTAAAACTGATTGGTCCAGATGCTTTGCCGGACACAAGTCGTCTCGTGCTTCTCTGTGCCGATATGATAAAGAACGGCTTTCTACAGCAGAATGCGTTTGACCCTGTTGATATGTATTCTGTTCCGGAAAAACAGGTAGTAATATTGAGACTCATTATGGACTTTTACGCTCGGGCACTACGGATTATTAAAGGAGGAGCTCCCCTAATTAAAATACGTTCGCTCAGCCTAGTTGAACGATTGGTGCGTATAAAATCCCAAATCCCCAACAATCAACTAGAAAAAATACAAGAGGTTCGAGACCTGATGGAGCAGGAATTAGGAGGACTAGAAAAGGAGTACAATCTATGAGAGGTCTTTCCTTTAAAGGAGTACAAGCAGTCGAGGGGCCTCTTCTTATCCTGGAACGAAAGGAAAACGTGGGATACGGAGAAATTGTTCGGGTAAAGGATAGAGAAGGGAAGGTGAAAATAGGTCGGGTATTGGAAGTATCCTCCAGCTCTGTAGCGGTTCAGGTTTTCGGAACTACCACCGGCCTTTCCATTGAAGAGACTACCGTAGAATTTTTAGGGAACCCGTTAGAACTTCGCGTATCTGAAGACATGCTAGGGAGAATCTATGATGGGTTGGGTAGACCGATCGATGGGTATCCAGAGCCTTTTTCTTCTGACTTTCGGGACATAAACGGAATACCTATAAACCCCTCGGCTCGTACCTACCCTCAGGATTTTATTCAAACGGGTATATCTGCCATTGATGGAATGAACACCCTTATTAGGGGACAAAAGTTACCCATTTTTTCAGGAAGCGGTTTACCCCATAACCGATTGGCTGCCCAGATTATTCGACAAGCTAGGCTCAAAACTGAAGAATCCTTTGTGATGGTTTTTGCGGCCATGGGAGTAAAGTATGATGTAGCCCGATTCTTTATAGAGACCTTTGAAGAGAGTGGGGTGCTTTCTAAAGTAGTTATGTTTCTATCTTTAGCGGACTCCCCTTCTATTGAACGATTAATCACTCCCCGATGTGCCCTAACCGCAGCAGAATACCTAGCTTATGAGAAAGAAATGCATGTACTAGTGGTGCTTACCGACATGACAAACTACTGCGAAGCTTTACGGGAAATATCCTCTATCCGGGGAGAAATTCCCTCCCGAAAAGGGTATCCCGGTTACCTGTATTCGGATCTAGCCTCCTTGTACGAACGAGCAGGCAAGGTAAAAACGTCCCGCGGGTCCATTACGCAAATACCCATAGTAACCATGCCAAATGATGATATCAGTCATCCTATACCGGATTTATCCGGATATATTACCGAAGGACAAATCGTATTGGATAGGGAATTATTTCAAAAAGGTATATATCCTCCGGTGGCAGGATTACCTTCTCTTTCTCGATTGATGAAAGATGGCATTGGGGAAGGTATGACTCGAGAGGATCATAAGGATGTGTCTTCCCAGCTCTTTGCGGCCTACTCCCGAACCAAACAAGTGCGAAACCTTGCTGCTATTATCGGAGAGGAGGAACTGTCTACTCTGGATAAAGGATATTTGAAGTTCGGAGATCGATTTGAACGGGAGTTTCTCTCTCAGGCAGAAACAGAGAACCGCACCATAGAACAAACCCTTGATATTGGGTGGAAGGTATTAACCGAGTTGCCTCGCGAGGAACTATACCGGATTCGGGAAGAGATGGTGGCTAAATATTTACCCAAAGTTACTACGGGAGGTTAAACCATGGCCCGTCTAAGTGTTCCTCCCACAAAATCCAATTTGTTCTACCTAAAAGACCAGCTTTCCATTGCCAAAGAAGGTTTTGATCTGCTCCAGCAGAAAAGAGACATTCTAGTAATGGAACTTATGCGCATGATCGAAAGGGTGAAACTATTGGAACGAGAACTGTATGCCTTATCGGAAAAGGCGTACCGGAGCCTACGGAGAACTCTACTCTCTGTAGGACGAGAAAACTTAAAAGAAATCAGTCAAGGGATTCATTACGATTTTTCCCTTACAGAAAAATCCGTTAAGGTAGCCGGATTAACCCTCCCAACCGTAGAAGTAAAACCACCTTCTTTAAGTTTACAATATTCTCTCATGGATACTTACACGTATACGGATGAGACCATGGCGTTTTTCCTCGAATACCTTCAAGTAATTGCAGAAATGGCTACTATCCGTACCATGGTATGGAGATTAGCCAAAGAAGTAAAAAAAACGCAAAGACGGGTAAATGCTTTGGAAAAAATGGTAATCCCAGATACCTCAGATACGGTACAATTTATTACTTCTGTTCTGGAGGAACGCGAGCGAGAGATCTTTTCTGTGCAAAAAATGATAAAATCTAGACGGGAGGCTATAGGATGAAACCTCTAATTCAAAGTATAGTAGTAGCTATCAGCGGCTCTGACGCTTCCATTAATGCAGCAAAATATGGAATCATACTCGCAAAACAATACCAATGTTCCATGACAGCGGTGTATGTGGTAGATACTGCCACTCTGAAACAATTAGTGTTAACGAAAATATTTGTAGAAGAGGAAAGCAAAGAGTACGAACAAAATCTATATGCCAACGGAAAAAGGTACTTAAATTACATTGAAGAGCTTGCCTTGCAGAAAAAGGTAAAAATAACCACAAGTCTACGAAGTGGTGCCATTTATACCGAAATACTCAATGAAGCAGAAGATCGAAAAGCAGACCTGATTCTTTTAGGAGGGTGGGAGAAAGAACGAAAAGATCGGGATATTATTTCAGAAGCTCACAGAGAGGTATTGTACAATGCTAAATGTTCTGTATTAGTAGTTAAAGAAAGGAATATCGATAAATTGTTTAAGGACCTCTGAGGGAATAGGAGGGTTAGGGTATGAGAGCGGTAATTGTATATTTTGCACCAAAACATAGGGAACAGTACCGAAAACTTGCCGTAAGTATTGCTCAGGGGTTATCCTCCAAAGGCGTTCAGACGGATCTTATTGACGGAGTATTGGAAAAGGATAAACGCTTGTCCTTATATCAGTATATTATTCTAGGTTGTGAACCGGCCTCTCTCTTTGGCAAGAAAATACCTTCCTTGGTTTCTAACTTTTTATCCCAGGCAGGAGCAATTGGAGGTAAACGCTCCTGCGCTTTTGTGGGTAAACATTTTCTTTCCTCAAACCGGGCTTTAGCGCAGCTTATGCGGGCTATGGAAAAAGAAGGTATGTTTCTTACCTATTCAGAAGTGCTTTCTACAGAAGAGCAAGCCCAACGGTTAGGAGCCTTATTAAGTAGCTCAAATTGACAGAATTCCCGATTCCCACTATAGTGATTCAAATTGGTTAGGGAGTGCATATAGAGTTTTGGTGAATTATTACCAGGTTTTAGGGGTAGAACCCTCCTGTTCCTTGGAAGAGATAAAGCGCTCTTTTCGTAAAAAAGCAAAAGAGCTTCATCCGGATCTTTCGCAGGGTAACGGCAAGGGAAGGGATACCGAACAGCTTAACCTTCTCATTACAGCCTATAGGGTATTAAGTGATCCTCGCCAAAGACAGGAGTACGATCGTCATATCCGATTGTACGCTAGGGTAGATACCTTTGATTACCGCACGTATCTAAAACAACGGGCAGAAGATCGTTCTAGTCAATCAAAATTAATATTTTACGATCTTTTACATGATAATGAAGACGAAGCCTTAGAACTATACGAAAAACTTCTTCAATACTCAGATTACAGTTTAGAATTATATTTAGACAGAGAAGACTTTATGGATTGTGCTTTCCTATTGGCAGAAGAGTACATGTTACGGCGTAAGTACCAAAAGGCCTTTGATCTGTTAATGAGAATCGTAGATTGGGAGCAGAAAAAACCCTATTTTCGTCACTTTTTTGAAGAAGTGGTGCATCGCCTGCGAGATCTTGCAAGCTCAAAACTCCCTTTAATCTCCGATCCTACACAAATGCTAGGGTATTATTTTCAGTTAATTAAGTGTAATTTTTCTCCTAAGGAACAAGCTTATTATTATAAAAAGATATCAGAAGTGTACCTCTCTTTGAATCAAAAAGATCTAGCAGCAGAATTCTTAGAAAAAGGATTAAAGCTATATAGCGGTTTAGGAGGGGTAAAACGGATTAAAGAGCAAATAGGAATACACGAGGAAGGTATATGAGAAACAAATGGTTTTTTCTTTTAATGGCAGGGCTTTTTCTATCTTCTCTTGGTAACGCTCAGGTTATTGATCAGCCCGTAGCTAGAGTCCGGTTAACAAAACCGGAGGTAATTACGCAAAAACAGCTTATGAAGCACATAGAGCTATTGGAGCAGCAAACCCGACAGCCTGTACCCATGGAAGGAAGAAGAAAAATTCTAGATTTAAAAATCGGAGAAGTACTGATTAATCAAGCAGCAGCTAGAGACAATTTTCGGGTGAGTGATACAGAGCTAGCAGAGAGCATAGAAGCCTATAAACGATCTATAGGAGCCCCGGTTTCCGATGCTCAGTTTCGTTTGTTGGTACAAAACCAGTTAAACTTAACGTGGGACGAGTTTGTAGCCAATATGCGCCAGCGAATGATTCAGGAGCGATATATCTTAGAAAAAAAGAGAGATTTATTCGCAAGCATTAAAGAAGCAACGGAAGAACAGGTGCGAGATATTTACAACGCCCATGCTACCGACTTTACCAACCCCCTAATGGTGCGGTTCAATCATATTTTTATTGATACCCGTACTCTTTCAAATGAAGAAAAAAATACAGCCCGTAAGAGAGCCGAAGATGCCTTAAAAGAATTACGGAATACCCCGTTCAAAGATGTAGCTTTGAAATACTCCGATGATACTGGCTCCAAATACCGAGGGGGAGACTTCGGATACCTGGCTAGAAACGATGCCCAGCGGGAATCCCTCTTGGGCAAAGGTTTTTTTGATGCCGTTTTTTCCTTACAGGTGAATCAAACTTCCGGCATTATTACCTCCAATTTGGGGTTCCATATAGTTCAACTTACGGAACGACGGGAACCTAGATTGTTAAACCTGGACGATCCGATTTTCCCCGGTAGTTCTGTAACAGTACGGCAGCGAATTAAAGATTTAGTACGGGTTCAGAATCAGCAACTTACCTTTCAACGCGCCTTAACCGAATTAATCGAAGAACTTCGAAAACAGGCTGAGGTTACTATCTTTGAACAGAACTTAAACTGGTAGGTATGGGGCCTAGACGCAAAGGACGAATATTAGCCCTCCAGGCTCTCTATGCCTACGAAATACAGGGTAAAATATCCTTAGATAAGCTTCTTCAATTTTCTTGGCATGAAGCAGAAGGGGAAGAAGAGGGAGAAGAGGGCGAAGAGGAAGTTAAAGCTAAGCAGTTTGCCTCCCTCTTAGTAACAGGTACTGTTGAAAATTTATCTCAGATCGATAAGCTAATTCAGGGGCATCTAGAGAATTGGGAACTGAAACGAGTAGCTAAGGTAGATCTATCGATTATTCGGATGAGTGTCTACTGTCTGCTTTACCAGAAAGATATTCCCCCCTCGGTCGTTATTGACGAGGCGGTTACTCTATCAAAAAAGTTCGGCACCGATGATTCCTACCGTTTTGTAAATGGCGTTTTAGATGGCATACGAAAGAGTCTCCAGGGTAAGGAGTCTAGCGAAGCATGATAAAACTAAAAACCTTAGAAGAAATTAAACGAATACGGGAGTCTTGTATAATAGTATCGGAGTTGCTCCTTTCC
This sequence comes from Spirochaetales bacterium, assembly GCA_046719195.1. GTDB lineage: Bacteria > Spirochaetota > Spirochaetia > DTKZ01 > DTKZ01 > DTKZ01. Next base: position 14,586 of record JBDNDI010000015.1, read on the forward strand.
CTTAAGAGCATGGTAGTAGAAGGAATAACCACAAAAGAGATCGATCTATACGTTCGCTCTGAATGCAAACGGCGAGGGGCTACACCTGCCTTTTTGGGGTATCAGGGGTATCCTGCTGCCATCTGCACCTCGGTGAATGATGTTGTAATTCATGGCATTCCCAATAAACGCAAACTGAGAAAGGGAGACATCATTAGTTTAGATTGCGGGGTAGAATACAAGGGGTACTACAGTGATGCAGCCTTAACTCTAGCGGTTGGCCCCATAGATCTTAAAGCTAGTTCCTTATTACAGGTAACAAAGGAATGTCTTCATCTTGCTTTTGCCCAGGCAAAGGCCGGAAACCGGGTTCACGATATTTCAAAAGCTGTGTTTCAGCATGCAAAAAAACACAACTATGGGGTTGTGCGGGAGTTCTGTGGACATGGAGTAGGATTTGAACCCCACGAAGAACCACAGATTCCTAACTATGTAAGCCGCGGACCTAATCCTCGTTTAGTTCCCGGTATGGTTTTGGCAATAGAACCCATGATTAATGCTGGCTTGGACGATGTGTATATTGAAGATGACCAATGGACAGTAAGAACTTTAGATGGATCCCTCTCTGCTCATTTCGAACATACTATCGCTATATTTGAAGACCATTCAGAAGTTCTTACCTTCTGGGAATAACTTTACAAGCTATGATTCCTGTGTATAGTGTACTATAAATAGGGAGGAGGAGTATGAAGCTCTCTTTAAACAAAAAAGTGTTTGTTTTGAATCTGGTGTTTCTCGGGATTCTTATTGGATTTTCCCTTTCTCTGCTTTCGTTTTCCTGTTCCACGAAACCTGCTCAGGTAACCAAAGTATATGCCCAGGATGCGAATGTGGAAGCTCTTCATACGTTACAGAGTTTACAAAGTTCTTTCCGCGTAGTTGCTTCCAAAGTGTTGCCGGTAGTAGTTATGATTAATGTGGTGGAAGTACAAAAAGGCACTCCTGATACAAGAAATATGCCCTGGTTTTACTACTTTTTCGGAGATCCCGAGGGAGGGGATAAGCCTCCGAGAGAGTTCCGGAACCGCGGTTTAGGTTCGGGGATTATAGTTCGTAAAGACAAGGAAAAGTACTATGTACTTACCAACAATCATGTAATCGGTAATGCAGAAGAAATCAATGTTCGCCTTCACGATCAGCGCGAGTTTAAAGCTTCTTTAGTCGGTAGGGACGAACGAAAAGATATCGCGGTTATTTCTTTTATTGGAGAACCGAACATTCCGCTTGCTGTCTTAGGTGATTCCACTACCCTGCAGGTGGGAGACTGGGTTTTAGCCGTGGGGAATCCTTTTGGTTTAGAATCTACCGTAACTGCCGGCATCGTAAGTGCTCTAGGACGAAGAGGAGGGCCTGAAGGAAACATAAGCGATTTTATTCAAACCGATGCAGCGATTAATCAAGGTAACTCCGGTGGTGCTTTAGTAAACCTAGCGGGGGAGGTGGTGGGAGTGAATACCTGGATTACCTCACCCACGGGGGGGAGTATTGGATTGGGATTTGCTATTCCCATAAACAATCTGAAAAAAACCTTAGATGAGTTGATAGAAAAAGGTTCGGTACAGTATGGGTGGTTAGGAGTCAGTATTTCCAGCATTGGAAGAGAGATTGCTTCCGACATGGGACTCCCTTCTACCCAAGGAGCTTTTGTGTATCATGTGTTTAAAGGATCTCCGGCTGACAAGGGAGGCATTTTACCGGGTGATTTTATAACCCGAATCAATGGAGATATCCTCCGCACTTCGGATGACCTTGTCTTAAAAGTGGGGGATCTCCCTGTAGGGAAACAAACTACCTTTACGTTAATCCGACAAGGACAAACTCTTTCTGTAACCGTCAGCGATCAGGAGTGCA
>JBDNDI010000150.1:0-6591 GCA_046719195.1 Spirochaetales bacterium
TGCGCTCCACATGGAGCGAATTCCCCTCCCTGTCCATCACCACTAGGGAAGGGCATAGGGTCGAAAACACCACTACTTCTACATTTTCTAAAGGAAGCCGGGAGCAGACGGTTTTTAAAGCTTCCCAGAAAACTTCTGCTTCAATTTCCACACAATTGCCCGAATGGGTTTTGGGTTGGTACCGTTCCCGTTCCCTCGCTAAGCAGGTAAGAGTTTCGGTAAAAATAGATGCCTTTAACGATTGGGTGCCCACGTCTACCGCCATTACTTTCATGCGGTAACTTATTCTCCCTTCATTGTAGACATATTATAATATCTATATTAGATATCTAAAAAAATAAGCTAATATCTTGACAGCGCTGATTTTCTGTATATCATTACTTTGTGACCCTGTCAATTGATAAGATAAAAAAACTAGAAAACCGGGATCGGATTAATCAAATAGTGGAGTTTCTGCATGCATTAATATTGGATCAGAATCTCGCTCCCGGCACCGAACTTCCGTCAGAAAAAGAGTTAGCCCAGAAGCTTGGGGTCAGTCGCTTTAGTTTACGGGAAGCCCTTCGCATTGCCGAAACGCAAGGTCTTATTAAAATCTCCCAGGGCAAACGTCCCGTAGTTACCAGCCCTTCTTCTCAAACCATATCTCATATCATGAGAATAGCTCTAAAACGGACCAAACAGAACCTATTAGACCTGGCCATTGCCCGGGCAGGTTTAGAGTGCAAAATTGTTCGAATTGCCGCCGAAAAAATTACTCCGAAAGAACTTGTTTTATTAGAAGAAAACTTGAAGCTAATGGAAATTCCCAACCGGAAACTCGATTACTATGTACAGAAAGATGTGGAGTTCCATGAAATTATCCTGCATTCCACAGGAAGTATGGTATTTGAAATTATACTTTCTTCTGTTACCCCCCTAATATTTGAAATGATAAGCCAAACCCATACATCCGGTGGTGTGGAGAGGGCTTTGAACTTACACAAGGAAATATTCCAAGCTTTAAAAGAACACGACCCCGATAAGGCTGAATACCTGATGGAGCGCCATTTACAGAATGCAATAGAGGATATTCTGGCCGCAAAATCTTCTGAGTAAAGGAAGAGTATTCACTTTATTCCATCACTTTAATGTATAAACAAGAAATGTTATCCACTCCACCCGCCTCAAGTCCCAATTTTAGCAAATAGGGAATAGGATTATCTGAGTGTTCTACCAATACCTTTTCTATGTCGCTGCGAGGTACATGATCGTGCAATCCATCGCTTGTGAGTAAAAGGGCATCCCGATGGGGTTGCAAAGAGGGTAAGGTTCCTACATCACAATACACATCCTCACTCCCCCCCCCAAAACAGTTGGCTAAAATATGGGGAGGGATCCTTGCATCCGAGGCTAGTTCGCGAAGAGTATGGTCGCGGGAAACCTGGGTTAATTGATTATCCCGTAAACGATACAACCGGGTATCCCCCACATGCACCCAATACCACCCTCCTCGATGGGAAAGTACTCCGGTTAAGGTCGTCCCCAATCCATAGAAATTAGGATTCCGTTCCCCCAGTTCCTGTAATCTTTTTTGCGTTTCTTGGGTTAGGGAATGGAAGAGAGCCTCTATTTCTTTGGGCGTAACGTCTTTCGATAAGTTGGAAAGCCCTTTCTGAAAAATCTCCACTGCAAGCTTACTTGCAACCTCTCCAGCTGCAGCTCCCCCAAGTCCATCAGCAACTGCAAAAAACAGGGGAATTTCCGTGTTTACCTCGATTTCATGAAAAGTTTCATCATCCCGAAGGGTGCGTACACCCGTAAACATATAGTCTTCATTCCGATCTCGTTGGTAGCCTACATGAGAAACGGCATTTACCTGGAGTTTCATGTTTTTAGTGTAGCTTGCCTCCTGCAGGTTCGCAAGTGTCTACACTGGCTGAAGCAATATTTTTATACCCTTACGCTCTTCAAATTCTCTGAAGGCTTTTTCCCATTCCGTTAAAGAGTAGATAGCAGAAATTAAGGGGGAGAGCTGTATTTTCCCTTCTGCAACCAAGGTTAACCCTCTTTTCCAGGCATTCCAGGTATGAGACATGGATCCCCGCAGATATATCTCTCTTGTAACCAAGGCATCCAGGTCGAGAGGTACTTTTTTCCCGAACAACCCTACCTGGGTAAAAGTGCCTCGCTTTTTAAGTAGAGAAAATCCTAAGTCCACAGCAGCTGGAGATCCGGAACATTCGATAACCGTGTCTACCCCCACCCCTCCCGTAAGATCGGCCACAAGGGTAGGCAGATTCTCCTTCATTATATCTACAGCATACGATATGCCTAGCTCTCGGGCTACCTGGAATCGTTCTTTATCTTCCGAGGTTCCGGTTAGAATAACTTTCCCCCCCTCTGCAAGCACGGCCTGGGCAGCTAATAGTCCCATAGCCCCCGGACCTGAGACAAGCACTATATCTCCGGCTTGTACCTGGGTCTGATCTAGCACCGCATGAACCGCACATACCAGGGGTTCTGCTAAAGCTCCTTCCTGCAAGCTAATATTCTTAGGAAGGAGGTATACATCTTTTTCTTTACAAACAATATAACGGGCAAAAGCACCATCAATGTTTAAACCCTGGGCACCTCGTTGGGTGCAGATGGCATAATGGCCTGTCCGGCAAAGGTAACACTCGCCACCACAGTTCACACAGACATTTTCCGCTACCACTCTGTCACCCGGCTGCACCTTAGTAACCTTATCTCCGATCTTTAGAACGGTACCGGAAAACTCATGCCCGATAATAACCGGAGGATTGGTAGGAAACTCATCCCGGTAAATATGTATATCTGTACCGCAGACCCCACAGTACGCTACCTCTATAAGTACTTCGCTAGGTCCACAACCAGGTTCAGTGACTTCTAATATCTGTAAGTTTCCGGGACCTCTGTCTGTTTTAACTAAAGCCTTCACAACACCTCCCGGTTCACCACACTGTGAGGAGTCTTGCCTTCCAGTACCATGGCAGCGTACCGGGCAGCTTTTCTACGGAGTTCTTCCATAGACTCTTCCGAATACCAACCCCGATGATCGGATAGTACCACATTCTTTAACTCACAGAGGGGGTAATGGGCCGGAACAGGCTCCTGTTCGTGTACATCGATTCCTGCCCAGGCAATTGTTCCATTTTTTAGAGCTTCGTAAAGGGCAGTTGTATCAACTAGTCCGCCCCGGGAGGTATTGATAAATACCGCAGTTGGCTTCATTTTGGAAAACTGCTCTTTACCAAACATATGATACGTTTTTTCCATTAAAGGAGCATGCACGGAGATGTAGTCCGCTTCCCTAAGAAGCGTATCCAGATCTACTAAACGCCCTCCCTTTGCCTCTACACTTTCCTTTGAAACAAAGGGATCGTACACAAGTACTTCCTTTAGATTAAATCCCTGCAATTTCCGATGCAAGGTTCTTGGGATATTACCGTATCCCACTAAACCAAACACCTTACCCGCAATCCGGTACATGGGGCCACATTCCCGGGTATCCCATCTTCCATGCCGGACCGCCTCATCCCGTACCCGAATCTGCCGTACACAGGCAAAGAACAAGGCTAAGGCTTGATCAGAGACTTCTTCCATACAATAATCCGGCACATTCACCACCCGAATTCCTTTCCTAGTTGCTGCTTCCACATCCACGTTATCATATCCAACTCCATATCGGGAAATAACTTTGCACCGGCTGAGCTTATCGATTACCGTAAAATCTATCCTGGCAAGATTAACTATTAGGGCATCGGCATCGTTTGCCACTTGTATAATTTCTTCTGCCCCTGGATTTACCGTGCGAAGTTCAGTTACTTTTGCTCCTATCCTAACCAATTCCTCCTGCTCTAAAATATGGTCAGGGTAGCGATCATCAATTATAACGGCTTTGAACTGAGGCATACTGCTGTCTCCTATAAAGTCTTTTATATGGTGGTCCCCTTCTCCGGTGGGAGAAGGATTCGTTCCTGTAGCCTTTTTTCATGCCTATGGGGCCGAACTTGACACCGGAAAGCAAATCCATCGGGTCTGTACAGGGTATGCTCAAACCAGAGAGGGGTAGATTCGTTCACATACCCCACAGCAGTGATAAGAAACGCAGCCTTTCCTTCCGGTACCTTTAACTGATCAGCTTCTTCGGTTCCCAAGGTTACCGCCTGTATAGTTTCTTCCGAGCCTGTAATATTAAGGTTGTATTTTTTGATGAATAGCTCATACAACGAGCCTTCCACATCTTCTTTTTGTAGATCAGGACAGAATTGAACCCGTACATACCGGCGTTCTAAAACCATGGGAATTTGATCGGCGTAGCGAAGCCTACGTATATAGAAAACTTCTTCCTCTTTAGATAGTTCAAGTACTTCCCTGATTTCCGGGGGAATCTTGGAGGCTGAAACTTTTTGAAACTCTAAAACTCTAGAACTAGGTACCATACCTGCAGCTTTTATGTTCACCGTAAAGCCGGCAATAGAAGGGGTAGGATCTTCTTTGGGTTTTGCACGCACGAAGGTACCCACCCCCTTTTTAAACTGCAGCAAGCCTTCGGCAACAAGACTAGAAAGAGCCTTGTTGGCCGTAACCCGGCTTACATTGTATAGCTCACAGATCATCCGTTCGGTCATGAACTTATCACCGATCTGGTATTTATCCGAAGCAATTAACTCGCGGAGTAGGTTATTAAGCTGCTGATAAATAGGATCTGTAACCAGCCCTGTTCCCATGCGCTCATCATTACATGTTCATATCTGATTGTCAATGAAAGCCTTCCTTCCTCCTGTAAAATATTAAGCTATAATATTAAGCGTGCCCCTGAGCTGCCCCTAAGAATCGTCTTTGATAGCTGATAACCAAATTTGAGCTTGTAAACCGGGCTAGATACTCCGGCTCTGCAGTAATAAGGATCCGGTCCCCCATATCGGCAAACTCAGGTTCGGCAAGAAGCCTATCTATATCGAGATAGTTATCTCCTTCCATGCTGCAAATTATTAATCGGGTATCCGGTAGGTTGGCATGTCGTAAAAGACGCAAGTTATGCCGTACCCCATCCAGGCCATCGTACCTTTCTCCTTGCCGAACTTGACGGTAGGAGAGGGTACGCTCTGCAACTTTCCTTACTTGCTCTAAATCCATATCTTGGTCTTTCGGGGGCAAGTAATCTTTTTCTATCATAAAATCCCGTAGAACCTTAAGATAAGAAGGGTCTTGGGTATACGCATAAAGAGAAAGAAGTTTCTGCATTTCTAAGCTTTGATGGTACCGATGTCGGATAAAGCTATTAATAAAGTAGGGTTTTGCCTGCAAAGCTAGAGCGGTTTGATAGGGCTCAAACATTAAGGTAAAGTTTACCCGATATCCGTGGTCTCGAAGGAGTAAGGCTAAGGAGTGTCCCCGCACAAGGTCCCTCGTGTTGCCTTCATTGAATCCTACACTCAATCGCTTCGAACCTTCCAATAATTCTCTATAGTTGTTTGCGTTAATCGGTCCTGTATGGGGAACCTTGATAACCACCCGATATGGGGAAAGAATTTCCCGAAATAATGCCGCCTCTTCTAATAATTTTTGGGTATCCTCTTCATAGGGATTATTCAGCTCAACACTAATATCACACCCAGGTCCGAGAATTCTTCCAATTTCTTCCATAACCTCTTCTCGAGTCTTAAACTTCCCACCCCTATTGGCCTTCGGATTCCGAATAAATAGATCATAGATAATGCCCGGATTACAGGTTAAGTTGGATATCAGCCCTTTTATCTCGGCCACTTCATAGGGATTCGCACTATCTGCAGAAAAAAGGAATCTTGTAGGTCGCTTAACTCCGTTTTTATCGTAGGAAATATCCCGAACAAGGTCTGCCCGAATTAGTCCATCGACCTCTAAGACATATTCAATCCGAAATCCTGCAGGAGTCTCTCCCTCCGGGATCTTAAAATAGTCGATTATGTCCCGAAAGTTTTTAGTCACTCCTAGGTACTTTCCAGCCTCCCTTAACTTCTGAAACAAGTGATAGGGAATAGGGTGCTGGATAAGGCTCTGAACGTAAGATTCCTCTCCTCGTACCCTAGATAGCCCTTCCCCCTGTCCTTCTCTCTGCAGAAGGGATCCAACGGTTACCTTAAGGGCAGCTTTCTGAACCTTTTTGCTATCCATAATTCATCCTCCTGATTCCAATCTGTAATTTTTGGCTTTGCCATATTGTGGCTATGCCACTATGTAAGTTAGCCTTATATACCCTACTCATATACGTATTGTCAAGATAGGGGGTTTGCATCATAAAGCGTTATTCAGTATCTTTAGTACAGGAATCCGGAATGACAAAACCTACGATCCTGTGTGTGGACGATGAAGCGATTATTCTTCTAGCCTTAAAGCAGGAATTAAAGCTTCATTTCCAAAATCGTTACCATATTACCACTGCCCTCAGTGCGGAAGATGCGTGGAAACGTTTGGAAGCCTTATGGCAGGAGGGTAGAGAGGTAAAACTAGTGATCTGTGATTGGTTAATGCCGGGTATGAAAGGAGATGCTTTTCTTTCGAAGCTCCGGGAGCGGGTACCTTCCTGCTCAATTCTAGTAATAACCG
>JBDNDI010000151.1:0-6542 GCA_046719195.1 Spirochaetales bacterium
ACAAGGGTTATATCTTTTCCTTTCCGAAGCAGGTGGGAACCGCCTAAATGGAACGTATCCTTTTCTGTGTAGATATCCCATAGGGGATCCCGCATAAGCCGGGTAAAAACAGGGCCGGGGGTATGAAGGGCAATATCAAAGGCTGCCCTAGCGGAGTAGGTATCGCAGGGAACCAGCACCTTCATCTCAGGTAGGGTAGTCATATAAGCTATGTCCTCGGTAGCCTGGTGAGTTACGCCGTCTATCGCAGCAGTTAACCCGCCGTGGGAAGAAAGGATTTTTACATTCAGATGGGGGTAGCAGATAAAGGATCGTACTACCTCCACTGCCCGCATGGTAAGGAATACTCCATACCCGGAAACGATGACAGTTCGACCATCGGAGGCCATACCTGCGGCCGCTGCCATAGTACCAAGTTCGGCAATTCCCATGTTGAAATACCGTTCCGGATATTTATCTCCAAATAAATAGGAATAGGTAGAGTACCCGATGTCGCTTTCAAACACCACAAAATTTTTATCGATTTCCCCATACTCTACCATTCGCTCCGAAAAACTTTTACGGGTGGGAGAACTCGTCTGACGAAGCTCTATTTTAGTCCGGGAATGGGTATTGGTTTTTAGACTACTCATTTTAAACCTCCCTCAATTTCCTGAATGGCTTTTTCTAATTCTGCATCGCTTGGAGGCTTTCCATGCCAACCCCGGACATTCTCCATGAAACTTACTCCCTTACCTTTAACGGTTTGGGCAATAATGCAGAAGGGAGAACCCCGGTGAGCTTTTGCCTCTCGGAGGGTAGTTAGAACCTGGGTCATGTCATGGCCCTTGATTCTACGGGTAGTCCATCCAAAGGCTTCGAATTTTTTATCTAGAGGCTCAATGGGCATGATCTTATCCGTATTACCATCATTCTGGAGATTGTTATTGTCGATGATGGCTACAAGGTTGTCCAGTTTATACTTGTTCGCACTGGCAGCTGCTTCCCAGACCACTCCTTCCTGCACTTCCCCATCCCCTAGAAGCGCATACACTTTGTATGACCTCTTGGTTAATTTCCCTTCGAGAGCCATCCCAATAGCCTGGGCAAAGCCAATACCTAGGGAACCCGTAGTAGCGTCTACACCGGGTGTTTTCGTAGAAACGGGGTGCCCCTGGAGTCTTGATTCAAACTGGCGCAGAGTATCCAGTTCTTCCAAAGGGAAAAATCCTTTTAATGCCAGGCACACATACCACACGGGACAGGCATGTCCTTTGGATAGAACGAACCGGTCCCGGTCTGGCCACCGCGGATTACCCGGATCCACGTTTAAAATATCGAAATACAGCGCGGTCATAATATCCGCTGCCGACAACGAACCACCCGGATGACCCGATTGAGCTTTGTGGATCATCTTTACGATGTGGAGTCGAACCTTTTGGGCTTGTTTTTTGAGAAACTGTATTTGGGTTTCTAAAATTCTCTCCTGCTGATGTGTTTTAGTTTCTATCATGTTGATCTCCTGTTAAGCAGATATCTCACAAAGCTCCACACTAGGGATTTCTCCTATCCCTTTAATTGGAACAATTCTTCTTCCAGGAATTTCCAGGTGGCCAGGTAATCTTCACCGCCAAATAGTTTTCGGAAGCCTTTGGCGTCAAGCTCGTCAAGGAGCTTCCATAACTTTTGGGTAATCCGGTTGTTGGCTTCAAAGGTTCCCTTAATGTCCCAGCGGGTCGGGCTAGTGTCAGAGGTAAGAAAATCTTTATATCCGTACTTTTTCAAGTAATAAAGAAACTCGGCATAGGAAAGGAAATGTTTGGTACCACAGAAATAATCCCAGTCCCATTTGGCATCGTTATCATTAATATGAATATAGAGGGGATGTCCGCTTTCCGCTACCAAAGCCACTTCGGCTGCAGGGTTAAACCCTCCATAGGTAGAATGCCCAAAATCAATCGTAACTCCTAGCTCTTTTACCCCAATGTCTTTAATAAGAAGGAGTGTTTTAGCTGCTGACTCAATATAGCAAGTTCCCCGTGTTTCACTCGGCTTGTATTCTATAAACAGGGGGATGTTTTTCTTGTATTGTGCCGCTTCTCCAAAAGTTTCGATTAATCGTTTCCAGGCTTCAGCGTAATCGCTTTGAAAAGCAAACTCGTACCCATCCCCTAGAGGACAACAAGTTACTTTGTCTGCCCCTACCTTTTCTGCAAAGTCTTTCGCTTCTTTCATGAAGCGCACAGCTTTTTGCCGTATCTCTTTTTTCGGAGAGGTTACCCCACCGTTCCGGAACTCGGGTTCGGCTTTAATATTTACATTAATGGCTGCAAATTGAACTTGGTATTTTTTAGCTAACGCTAAAGTTTTTTCCGGGGATTCTACTTCATAGGGATACACCACCTCTACTCCTGAGGCACCCTCTATTTCTTTAAGCATGCGGAATTTTTCTTCCAATGTCCTTGCTTCGTTGTACTCGTGAAACCGATCCTTTGTTTTCCCCAAGAAGGAAGTAATGATTGCAAGTTTTACCATAAAAATCTCCTTTCGATCCTCTTAATAGGATCTTTTTCATTTATATTGCGACTGACGGATTCTAACCGACTTTTAACCCTGCCGGTTCAATCCGAGCCCTTGTTTCCTTTAAAAATTTTAGCCCTTTGGTATATTCCTCTTGCACTTCGTCCTCCCTGCAAGGTATTTCTAAATCCAAAGAGCCGGTATATCCAGATGCGATTAGGTTAGATAGTACTTCCTCCCAATTCAGTTGCCCTGCACCGGGCCGTACTGCTTGAGCTACCCCTTCCTTAATGTCTTTTAAGTGCGTGCCATAAATTCTAGAGGTTATGTTGAAAGTTAAGTCTTTTACCCCTATGTTGCCTATGGGCTCTTTTAATCTTGCGGGAATAAGGGAAAGTATCTCCTTACTATGATAGGCATGGCCTGTATCAAAATTGTACCCTAACGTATTGGTGCCTAAGGCCGCACTTAGCCGGATAAACCCTTCGAGATTTCCTACAAGGGAAAAGGGCATAATTTCAAGAGCCATTTTTAACCCCTGAGTTTCTACTCCTTCTAGCATCTTGGCTACTTTATTCAAAAGAGCACCGTACAGCCGGTTGTATCGGGTCGGGTTGTAAATTTCGCCTTTTTGAGCTTTAAAAGGAGGAAAAGGTAGGGTAACTACCTTACATTGGGGAAAGTTCTGCACAATATCCACCACCCGTTTCCACTCATCTAAACCATAATTCGACAATAGATACTCTTCTGACTCAAAAGCTTGTAAAAGAAAGTGGGCAACGAATTGCGTTGGGATTAGTCCTTCTGAGTCCAGAGCTTTGGCAAGAAGTTGAGACTTTGATTCCCACTCCCTAAGTCTATCTGCATGAAAAATCTCTAACTGGATTCCTTCAAAGTCCATGCAGCGAAGATCCGGTAGCGCCTGTACAATCTGATCGACAGTAAAATCAGTGGAAAAGCGGGAAAAAAAATAGGCAGGGGAAACTCCAAACACAAGACCTCCAGAAAACTAAATTATGTATACAATATTATATACACAATATTTTCTTTTGTAAAGCCTTCTTTTGTACCCTGAAGCTTGTTAAAGAAGGAATTTTGCGGTCTGCCAGCTTTCCCTTAAATCCATTAAGCTTCTGCTTTCCATCCTTCAATTTATCTTCAAATACTTTGTGTATAGCCTGATTTCGATCCCCTCCTCTTTCGGGCTTGTCTTTAAGGCAGGCTTTATCAAACTTAGATTTTTCGATGAGGTAATGTTTTTTTGAGCTAAATTTGAATCAGGAAACCCGCCCCCTGGACAATTTCATCTCTGAAGGATATATTACATAAAGAATATTGTACACAAAATATTAAGGGAGGAATCTATGCGCGCAAAACAGCCAAAAGGAAAAAATACCTATACCCATGTTTCACGAAAAGTGATTGTTGCCGTCGCACCCGTAGCTCATGTAGATCACCCGACACCTCCCGACACAAAGAACCCGGTAACCCCGGAAGAAATTGCGCAGGATGTCCTAGCTTGCTTTCGCGAAGGAGCTTCGATGGTTCACCTCCATGTCCGAGACCGCACAGGAAAACAAGTATCTGGTTTACAAACCTTTTCAGAAACTCTTGACCTCATTCGCAGAGAATCGGACATTATTTTGCAAGGATCTACTGGTGGAGTATCTACCCTGAGCCTTGAAGAACGATGTGTTTCTGTCGAAGAGCCCCGTACCCAAGTCGCTTCCCTTAATATGGGGTCAACAAATTTAGGGGAGGGAGTGTATATCAATACACTTCCAGATATTCGGTACTGGACAAAAAAAATGAAAGAACACCGGGTAATACCAGAATTAGAAATTTTTAGTTTAGGAATGATCGAGAGTGTTCTAAAACTTCAAGCCGAAGGTCTACTGGAAGAACCTCTGAACTTTAACCTCTGCCTAGGATTTGAGGGAGCCTTACCCGCAAAACCTATCCATCTCTACCATTTTATTGCTTCCCTTCCCCCCGGAAGTCATTGGAGCTTGATTCATGAAGGGATGCGAGATATGTCCCTGCTTCTAACCGCTGTTACCCTCGGCGCTTCAGGGGTACGGGTTGGATTTGAGGATGGTTGCTACATTACCCCGAACCGTCCGGCTCGATCCAACGCGGAACTAGTGAAACACTTGGTTTCGCTTTTACGCGGTATTGGATACGAACCCGCAAGTGTGGAGGAAGCAAAAACTTTACTCGGAGTTTTAAAATAAGGTTGATACATTTAGTAGTAGGCCGTTTACTTATCTAGATCCTAAACCCGTTTAGGGAAAGCCTATTTGGGAGAACCCTTCATCCATCCAGAAGTATTAAAGAAGTCGGCCACAGCTTGCCCCGGGGGCACTAAGGAATCACAAAAGACTATATCTTCGGGCTCGAGTCGTTTATCCACCACAGAGAGGGCTGCTTCAAGGTGCTCCATGGTTCGCGGCCCCACGATAGGTGCACAAATGCCGGGTTGTTCTTTTACCCAAAGAAGAGCGAGTTGGGCTGCCGACATACCCCTCGATTGTGCATATTCTTTTAACCTAAACGCTACTTTCTTTCCTTCCACATTAAATCGATCCTTCCAAAGTTGAGCTCCCCATTCACCCCGGCTACCTTTGGGGTTGTCCTCTTGGGGGGAATACCGACCGGTAAGTAACCCCCCGGCTAAGGGAGACCAAGGAATTATTGCAATCTCGTGCTGCTGGGAAAAGGGGATCAACTCATTCTCGATCCTCCGATCCAGGAGGTTGTAGGGAGGTTGTTCCGACACATACCGATTCAACAGGTACCGTTCGCTAAGGGCTAATCCTTCCATGATCTTCCAGGCAGGAAAGGTAGAGGTACCGATATAGCGAACCTTACCTTGTCGAATCAGATCGTCAAGAGCTCGCAGGGTTTCTTCCTGAGGGAAGGTAAAGCAAGGTCGATGTAGCTGATATAAATCAATATGATCTAAGCCTAACCGTCGGAGGGAGTTTTCACATTCCTGCATTAGGTGGTATCGGCTTAATCCCCGGTCGTTTGGGCCATCCCCCATCGGATTGTACACTTTGGTAGCAATAAATAGTTTATCCCGGTTTCCCATTGCCTTAAGAGCTTTCCCTACTATACGCTCGGTTTCTCCTTTATTGTACACATTGGCGGTATCGATGAAATTGATCCCCGCCTCCACGGCCCGCTGTAAAATTCGAATAGCCTCTTCTTCGCTTGTGGGATTTCCAAAGTTCATGGTTCCTAAAGCTAAGGAAGATACCATTACTCCCGTTCGGCCAAACATTCGATACTGCATTCTATTACCCCCTGCTCTGCACTACCCGTGGTTCCTGGAATCGCTGAATCTTTTTACCTTCCACGGTTCTAAAAGGATTCTTTTTATTTCTTAAATAGGCTCTATAAATCTTACAAGCTTCGTAGTATCCTCCGGGTCCCCGAAAAGTAGAGGAAAGATCGCACCGATACACCTCTAACAGATCCGGAAACCACTCCGATTCAAGCACTTTTTCTACCCGATAAATGGGCAAGGTCTTTAGCCCCCCAGGCATCATATGGTTTCGGATAAGAAATAACACTTTTGTTATAAGGGCATCCGGAAACTTTAATCTTCGTAAAAACTTAGAAGCAATTTGAGTTCCGATTTCTGCATGTCTGTCAAACCTTCTTCCCTCCTGGGTCTGGGCATGCGGTTTGCCTACATCATGAAGCAGCAAAGCTAAAGAAATTGCTAGATCCGGATTCTTACGATAGGAAAAAGTTTCGGTAGTATGCTCCCACACATCCCCTTCCGGGTGGTATTCCTTTGAGTGAGATACCTCCTGCAAAAGCATCAGCTCCGGCCAGTACCGGTGTAAATAGCCGGTTTGCAATAACACTTTTAATCCCTCTGCTGCATACTTCCCTGTAAGGATTAAAGATAAAAGATCCCTCTGCTCGTCTAAATCTAACAAGGGTGTTTCCGTAGGTAAAGCTGATAAAAAGTCTTCCTTTAGGATGAGGTCAAACCCATACCGAGCTACCAGCAGAGCTGCTTCAAAGCC
>JBDNDI010000152.1:0-6493 GCA_046719195.1 Spirochaetales bacterium
AGGAGGTAGTCTAGGGGAAACCGGTTGTGTATCCTACCTGTTTAAGCGTAAGGGAATTATTACCTTCGATAAATCCAAGTATACCGAAGACCAAATCCTTGAGGTGGCTATTGAGGCAGGCGCAGAAGATGTAACTACCACCGGGGACTCTATTGAGGTTACCACGGATCCAGATGATTTTGAAGCTGTCTTAAAAGCTTTGCAAAAGGCAGGCTTCGAACCTGGGTCTGCAGAAATAACCAAAGTGGCAGATGCTTATATTACCTTAGACAAGGAAAAAACTATTAAGGCTCTTAAGCTGATCGAGCAGTTAGACGATCATGACGATGTGCAGAGCGTATCCACCAATTTAGATATTCCCGATGGTTTTACAATGGAAGAATGAACCGGATACTTGGCCTTGATCCAGGGCTTGCCGAAACCGGTTATGGAATTATCGAAATAAAAGGCGGGCGATATATTCACATTACTCACGGGGTAATCTCAACTCCTTCTTATGAGGAGGTGGGAAAACGGTTAGAAACCATTTATGGCGAGATCTGTACCCTCATTAAAACCTATCAACCAGCCGAAGCAGGGATAGAAACCCTCTACTTTGCCAAGAATGCCAAAAGTGCCATACCGGTAGCAGAAGCTAGAGGTGTGGCGCTATTGGCCTTGTCTGTAAGCGGCATTCCTGCTAGCTCCTATCCGCCTCAAGCGATAAAACAGGCGATTGTAGGACAAGGGAAAGCAGAAAAGCATCAGGTACAGGAGCTGGTACGTCTGCTTTTAGGAATGGGAGAGATTCCTAAACCCGATCATGCAGCTGATGCTTTAGCCGCAGCGATCTGCCATGCTAACTCTCGAGGAGTAAAGTTGCGTGTTCAATAGTTTAAAAGGGACTCTCACAGGAACTTCTCCTTCAAAAATATTTCTAGAAATACAAGGGGTTGAATTTGAAATAGAGGCGTCCTTTCAAACCCTTAGTTCCCTACCTCCTCTTGGTTCTACCGTCCGTCTATTTATCTACCTGCATCACCGGGAAGATACTCTAAAGTTGTTCGGATTTTTAGAAGAAGAGGAACGAAAACTTTTCTTGCATCTTCTTAAGGTAGAAGGTATAGGCCCCAAGCAGGCTTTAAGGATACTCTCTGGAACTACGGTACAGGCTTTCTGGCAAATTGTTTCTACTGGGGATGCAAAGTCCCTTACCCGGATTCCTGGCCTTGGAATAAAAACAGCCCAGAAGGTTCTCTTTTCCCTTCAGGGAAAACTTAAAGAAGAAGAATCCCCTCTTCCTGCAGAAGAGAGAGATTTGCAAGTTGCCTTAGTAGAAATGGGGTTCGAACCCTCTAAGGCCCGTATAGCTATCCAAAAAGCCCTAAAAGAGGGGAAGGAACTAGGGTTAGCAGGTGAAACCTTGGAAAGAGAGGCTTTTCGAAGGGCTATTATTCTAATGAGTAATTCGTAAGGGAAACGCATGAAGCGATTAACCGATGGGGCTTTTGATCTAGAAGAGGATGAACGGGAATCTACCTTACGCCCTAAGACTCTAGCGGACTTCCAAGGGCAGGAAGAGATAAAGGCCAACCTTCGAGTGTTTATTCAGGCTGCCCGAGAAAGAAAAGAATCGATCGACCATATTTTTTTAAGTGGACCTCCGGGGTTGGGAAAAACTACACTCGCAGGTATTGTGGCTTCAGAAATGGGTGCGGAGTTCAAAGTTACAGCAGCGCCTGCATTAGATAAGCCCAAAGACTTAGCAGGTATACTAACCACGCTTACGCCCGGAGCAGTTTTTTTTATAGATGAGATTCATCGTTTAAAAGCTAGCTTAGAAGAGATGCTTTATACAGCCATGGAAGACTATGAGATTGATTGGATTATTGGGCAGGGGCCTTCGGCTCGCACTATCCGTATTCCTCTTCCTCCCTTTACCTTAGTAGGAGCAACTACAAAAGCAGGACTTGTATCCGGGCCTTTGTACTCCCGTTTTGGTATCTCTATTCGGTTTGATTACTACACCTTACAGGAATTGGTGCAGATTATTCATCGCTCAAGTCGGATCTTACAGATTCAAATAGAGGAAGATGCTGCAGAACTCCTGGCACGTTGTTCCCGTGGAACCCCCCGAATAGCCAACCGCCTTCTAAGAAGAATGAGAGATTTTGCTCAGATTTTAGGTTCGGGTTTGGTTACTCTTCCGATTGTATCAGAGGGTTTGCAAAGATTAAAAATTGATCACTTTGGCTTAGAAAGTCTGGATAGAGAAATTCTCCGGGTAATAATCCAGCATTATGGGGGAGGGCCCGTCGGAGCTGAGACCCTTGCTATATCAGTGGGAGAGGCGATTGACACTTTGGAAGACTTTTACGAGCCCTTCCTGATCCAACGGGGATTTTTAAAACGTACACCTCGGGGAAGAGTGGCAACACCCCTAGCGTACGAGCATCTAGGCTTAGAGGGGCCTTCCAATGAAAACCAAGGACTTCTTTTTTGATCTTCCCGAAGAGCTTATTGCCCAGTATCCGGTAGAACGAGGCACCTCTAGATTACTCGTGGTGAACCGAAAAGAAGGCAGGTTTTGGGAATCTAGGGTGCAAGATCTTCCCCTGCATCTACCATCGGGTGCTGTTATAGTTTTCAATAATAGCAAAGTCCGCAAGGCTAGGCTGTTTGGGTTGGACCCTATATCGCAAATAAAGCGAGAGTTTTTATTTCTTAGTTCCCAAGATGGAAAGACTTGGGAAGTTTTAACCCCAAAGGCGAAACGACTGAAACCTGGAAAGACCTTCCGGTTCCCAGAGAATAGAAGGGCCGTTGTAATTTCTGGCTATCCTTCCTCTACCTGTTTTCTTTCTTTTGATCAAATTTTAGAGGAGTCTTACTTTCAACAATACGGATTGGTTCCGCTTCCCCCGTACATCCACAGGACTCCAGAAGACCTGGATGATTATGCGTATCAAACCGTGTATGCCCAGAGCACTGGTTCTGTTGCCGCTCCTACAGCCGGATTGCATTTTACAGAAGAACTATTAACCGAGTTGGAGCGTCGGGAAATAGAACGTTTATTTGTTACCTTGCACGTCGGGTTAGGGACCTTTGAACCCATTCGTACGGAAAATATAGAGAATCATCAAATGCATAGGGAATACTATGAAGTCTCAAAGGAAGTGGCGGAGAAGATTCAAAAGGCCAAGCAGGAAGGCCGAAAGGTTATTGCTGTGGGCACTACCTCGGTTCGAGTGTTAGAAGCGGCAGCTCTTTCCGGTTCTCTTCAATCTGGGGCTGGGTATACAGATCTTTATATTACCCCAGGCTTTACCTTCCGGGTAGTGGATATTCTTTTTACCAATTTCCACACCCCAGGTTCTACCCTATTGGTGCTTGTCTCTGCTTTTGCAGGTTTGGAGCTTATGAAAGAAGCTTATACTTATGCTATCCAAAAGAAGTTTCGTTTCTTTTCCTATGGCGATGCGATGCTTATTCTTTGAAAAGAATAGCGTTAGTAAGTGGATGCGTCCATTGCTAGGAAAGCTTTGCGCACCCGATCTACTTTAGCTAAATGTTCCTGTATTAAGGCGTCGTAATTAAGGTCGCCGGTTTCTATTCGGTGGTTCTCGTCCTCCCAGGCCTGTATTTCCTCCAAATGCAGATAGGACAGTTTGCTTGCTTTAGCAGACCAGGCTTTGGCTTCTTCCCAGTAGGGAAGGGCGGAACGGAACAAAGCCTCGGCCTGATCGAGACTTTCTAAGTTTTGACGCCACCAGGGAGCATTGTAAAAATAGGCCACCTGTTTTTGGTATTTAGATCCCCAGAGTAATATTTGCTCAATAATTTTAAGGTTTACATGCATCTTAAATAGATACCGATACCGTTCCCAGTGAACCTTGTCGGGTATCCGGGCTAGGGCATAGAGAGGATTGGCAAAATCTGCTTTTAAGGCACTTTGTAAATAGGATATATTCTCTGCAATTCGTTCAGGATACTGGTATAAATGCTGATGAAACAGTTTGTAGAATTGCTCTGCATATAAGATTTTATACCCGAATCCCTGTTGGGGCAGGGTTAGGAACAAGAGACTGGCAAGCCCACCTATAATTCCTAGGGTTTTTCGAGAGTTCATATGTAGTTAATATCGGAATTTCTCGAAAAAGGTCCATATCTGTTGATGTATTTCTTCTGGGGCTTTCTTTCCGTCAAGAATACATACCCCCATGCCTTTGTTTTTATAAGCGTTTAGTACCTTGCGATACTGCGTGTACACTTTCTGCTGAAAGAATAGTTCTTCGTATATTTCGTGTTTTTCTCTCTCTTGTATACGCTTAATTCCTGTTTCGGGTGGCACATCCACAAAGAACAAGAGTTGCGGAAGAGGGAACTTAGAGTTGAGTTGTTTTACATACGCATAAGGATTATCGATCGACTGGTAGGCTAAAGAAGAAAACAAATACCGATCACTTACTACCCAATAGCCTTGCTCAATCCAATACAGAATCCCTTGGTTTCCGAACAAATGCTCATTCCGATCTGCGGCAAATAAAATCGGCATGGTAGAAGGATGGGCTTGTTCCTCTCCCCTTAAGACTGCCCGAATGGTTCTCCCGATATAGTTCTTTGTCGGCTCTTCCGTAGAAATAATAGGGATTCCTTCCCGTTGACAGTGATTAACGAGGAGTTGCATTTGGGTAGTTGTGCCAGCCCCATCAATACCTTCCAACACGATAAATCGGTTCAAAACACGAGGATGCTTGATAAGAGATTCCTTGTTTCCAGTTCCTAATATTTTTATCATGTGATACAGTTTACCTAGAAAAGGCTTGGAGGATAAGTACCGAGTGTTAACTAAAAAGAAAAAAGAACGGATTGTACTCTTCACTGTTTCTTTTTTCCTAATCGTTACCTTTCTCTTCATCTACCCTCTACACAAGTGGATACAAACCTACGGCGCTGAAGCAAAGGAACGTATACTATCCTACCTCGAGAACCTGTGGGATATTGAAATTCGATACTCCTCTATCTCCCCCTCTTTTTTTCCTTCGTTAGAAGTGTATCAACTTGTGCTCCAGGACCGCAAAGACCCGGCTGTATTTGTGAAAGCAGCCAAATTCAAAGTTCATTACAATCTATTTAAGTTGCTTGTAGGTGACTGGGGGCAGGGAATTCAAGAAATTGAAATAGAAAACGCGAAGATAGAGGTGAATGAAATCAGTTTTAACTACTTCCGACGAAAAACTCTACCGGAATTAGCCGGAGCAAATAAAGTCGGAAAAGCTGTAATACCCTATCCCCGTATTAAGGGCAAAGGCATTACCTTTGTGTATAAGTCTCCAGGGGGCACTCTATGGATCCGGGACTCGTATTTTTCTTTAGACCAGGACAAGGATACAGCTGGTGTTTATACCTTTAATCTTTCCTCACGAATAAGTCTTTCGGATTTACCCTGGGAAAGCCTACCCTGGGTAGAAACTCGCATCGACCTTACCTCCCGATTCGAGAATCTAGGGGGGCAAACCACCTCTACCTTGGTAATTGAGCGAACTGAGACCCCTAATTTTCTTTTAGACAGGCAAACGTTTCAGATCTCCACTACGGAAAACCAGATTGTCCTAAAACGATTACAGGATCGATACCCAGTGGATTTCTGGCTTCAGTATCAACCTAAAGAGAACCGTGTGTCAGGCTCTTTAGTATGTGAGACCTTTACTCCTCTCTCTATGTTTCAACCCTTAAACCCTTCGATTCCTTTAGAGGTACTTACTTCTAGCTATTCCGGGCACCTAGACTTTAAGTACGACTTTGCTCTAGAAGATATAACTTATGCAGGAACTCTAGAAGTATCTCTGCCCAAAGAACTACTCGGTTTACCCACCAACATTCTTGCTACTTTTACGGGGAATAAAGAAGAACTAAGGCTCTCTCGATTGCAGATGTCCAATGCAAAAGGGAAGATTACCTATAAGGGAAAGGTATCTGTAAAAGACTATGCACCTGAGGGAGAGGTGGAAATTGATAACCTAACCTATTTTAGCCCCTATCCTATAAACGGAACTGCTAAAATACGTACTACTTCCCAAGGTATTTTCCTAGAAGGACCCTGGATGTCCTGGGGGAACGTACACTTGTACCACTACCACTTTGATCTTTCTCTGCAAAAACCTTTTTGGGAGGGCATAAATCGGTTCGAAGGTTCCTTTTCCTTTGATCCAGCACTTCCGCCGCTACAGGTTTATAGTATTGTGCCCCAAAAAGATAGACAGGATTGGATGGGAGGTATCGTTCTAGAAGATTTTCCTTTAAGTGCTATACTCCCGCTCATAAAACAACTGCAACTTGAGGAAGTATTAGAAACGAAGGATCTATTTTTAAAGGCAGTAGTTACTGCCCAACTCTATTACCATGTTTCATCCGAAGGCTTCTCCTTAGATGCTCCGTTTTTCCATATACAAAACAAAAGTGCACCCTATCAATCGGTACAGGGTTCCTTTCGATACAACACTGACCATTCGTT
>JBDNDI010000153.1:0-6488 GCA_046719195.1 Spirochaetales bacterium
AACCCTGCAATACCACGCCGATAACCAGGGAAGTGTCTGGCTGGTCACCGATTGGGAGTTCGGAAAGCTTTCCGTTTTCCCTAAACGCCTGGAGGTAGGATGGAGCAACTGAAATGGATATAGAGCTGTTCTACAGAAAGTATCAATTTCCTGTATTAACCGATGCACGGTTTCATTCCTTACAACAGGAAATATCCACTCTTCGCAAAGAGTATGAGGAAGGAACCAGGGAACGAAAGACTTTTTTCGGACTAAAAAAGATCCCTCCTCGCTACGGTCCCGAAGAGCGATTACAAATTATGGAAACCTTGGTTTCCCACTACGATTCCCTGATTCAGCTGTTAAAAGAAAAAATCTGTTCCTGTAGAGAAGCGTTTCAAAAAGTAGGGGAAGGGGTGCAGGGTCTATTTCAGGAAAAAATCCATCAGCTGGAAAGACTGGAAGAAAAACGCAAGGCATTGTTGGAACGGCTAGAGGCTGGAGGGAAACAGGATGTTGCTCGGGCTATAGAACAGCAACAGGAAAAGGTGCGGATATTGGCTCAGAACTTAGGGAAAGCCTGCATTTTAATTATTCGCAAACTCCGGCATGCCCTGAATGCGCTGGAAACTCTGGCAGATGACGAAACTGCCCAACGGGATGTACTGCGCTCCTTACGCGAAGATGTGGACCTGTATCGGAGTGTATTGGAATTTAATCGAGACCTGAACGCTCTTCAGAAGGACATCAGCGCCCTTACCCGAACTGCCCTAAACTTTGATGATTTTCTTTCAAAAAGTTTAGGCCCTTTAACCATTTTAATAGAAGAAATTAGTAAAACTGATAAACGGGTGGCGGAAAGTCTGGAAGAAGTTCGAAGAATCTCTTTAGAATTAGAAAAGGAACACCTGATCATCGAAGATGTTACCCTGGGAGATCGGGTGTTAGACTATTTTGTTTCTGCCCATTTTCGCCAGGAAATGCTGGACTCTTTTATTCAGTCTCTTACCTCACCGAATATGGATTTTGAAACGGTAGAGTTTGATGTACGTTTAGTAGAGGGTCTACCCGGTAAAACCTTTGATTTTGAAGCCTTTTCCCGTAATCTTTCTGCTCTGGTGGAGCGGGGACTTTCGGATTTATACCAACCCCTCTCCCCTGTAACAAACGCACCTGCGGTTTCCGGAGAAGTTGCTTTTGGGGCGGCAACTGTAGGGATAGAAACTCCCGCCTCCTCCATCTATGCCTCTTCTACTCCTTCCCCTTCTACTTCTACACCTTCTACGCCCTTCCAGAAGGAAGCATCTGAAGTAGTAGGCTCAAAGGTAAGGGCAGAAGAAGAGGCTGATACGTCGATTGCCCAAAACCAAGAACCTGAACCGGGTCCGTTACCCCAACAAAAAGTAAAACCCGTAGAAAAAGAACTGTACCGCATGCCGGTTTCCCGGGCTCATCCTGCGCTGGTGGTATTTCTTTTAGACATGTCAGGCTCCATGGATGATGCCTTTCAAGGGAAATATAGTAAAGCTGAGTTTGTAGCTTTTTCGGTAGATCGTACCCTGGAAGAATTGGTAGTTCGATGTCGAAAAGCCGATGGAGTGCGGGACTATTTTCATATTGCCTGCCTCGGGTTCGGGGATAATGAAGTCTGGTCCCTCTTGCCCATGAAGGAGGTGATTGTTCCTATTTCTCAGTTAGCTCAAAGTCCTCGCTCCATTCAGCAGGATTCAGAGGGATTGCCCCATCCATGTTGGGTAAAGCCCGGGCCCAACGGTAATACCCCTATGTGTAAAGCCCTTGCAGAGGCCTGTCTTTTAGTAGGTCCCTGGTGCGATCAGCATTTCTCTTCCTATCCCCCTACGGTGATTTTACTCACCGATGGAGAATCCACTGATGGTACTCCTGTGAAAGAAGCGCAAATTCTCAAACAATTGCATACGCAGGACGGTAATACCCTTCTATTTTGTGTGCATATTCAGAAGAATTCCACCCGGGAAATCCTATTCCCTAATCAAATACCTGATATAGGAGAAGCGGGAAGGATCCTGTATGAACTATCTAGCCCAATGCCTCCCCATGTTCTCCGGCATGCTCAGCAATATGGCTATTCCCTACAAGAGGGAAGTCGATTTTTTGCCTATGGAGTAGGAGCTGAGCGTATAGCCCATTTCTTTGATTTAGGAACTCGTCCGGTTCAATTTTTATAGAGTCCAGGAATAGTAAGATGCAAAGGAGAAACCGGCAGAATTCAGGTAACTATGGAGACGGTAGGAAGATACGAGTATTCCGATGTCCCAAAGAAGGGACATTTAGTGAAGATCAGCTTTCGTTTAACTGTTCTCGGGGTATATACGTTCTCTGCGATGGGGCTAGTGAGGGATTTAATGGAAGAGGATGGGCTAGGGAAGTAAGTCTCCAGTCCCTGAGGGGCAGATCTATCCAATGGATTTTACATAAAGCTCGATTTCGTTTTTCCCAGAATTGGAATCAGCGATCCATGACCGATTGGAGTGCTCTATTAGCTCGAAGGAAAGGCTCCTATACAACTTTACTCCGGGTGCAGGTGTTTCCCCATTGCATAGAAGTTTTCTGTATAGGGGATACGGCTTTCTTTTTCCTAGAGGGTTTCCACCTGGTTGCGGGTATCCCGTCCCTGGATTCTGAGTATTATTCCCAATCTCCCTCTCTACTCTCTGACCATCCCCCAAAAGATTCCCCGCTGGTAATTCACACCAGGATCCCCTGGCGAGCCTACTGGAATCCCTCCTTTTTGTTGGCTACGGATGCCTTAGCTTCCCATCTGTGTTCTCTTTCGTTGCCGGAACAAAAAGAGTTCCTCCAATTCCTTTATCGAAGTAAGAGGAAGGTTTCGGAAAGATATCTAAGAGAAGCGAAGGCCGTCGGTTTATTACGGCAGGACGATCTAACCTATATGTGGGTGCGCTTAAGGAGCTAGTATGTCTAACTGCTGGCCCAATTTTTCGCAGTACAATGCAGCCCTATATCGGCCGGAACAGGGTCTGATACCGGCTGAATTAAAAGAAGCTAAGGTAGCCCGCAATGGATATGGAATCCCGGATCCTCTATCCGGAGGCGTTGCCTACATCTATAAGCTTACCCTTCCAGGGGGTCAGCCTATAGCCCTTCGCTTATTCATGCGAGAAGATCCGGTTCGGGACACCCGGCTTCCCTGGGTGTTGAACCGCTTAGCCGAAGTGCGCAAGAGAAACAGCCTGCTAAATTTCGGGCTGCTTCATAGCAAGTGGATCGAACAATGTGTAAAAACTTCAGTAAGGGTGGTTCCTGCTGTTGTAATGGAGTGGTCTTTAGGTCTTACGGTAAGCGAGTGGCTGCGCCATCACCGGGGTAATAAGCAGGCGATTCTTGCCCTACAAGATCAGTTTTTTCAGTTGCTAAACCAGATGGAGAAAGAAGGGATAGCCCATGGGGATTTACAGGTGGGGAACATCCTGGTGGAGAAAAACAGCCGACCCGTATTAGTAGACTATGATGGCATTGCCTTTTTTGAGGAAACAGAGAAATCCCCTAACCAGGGAGGCCATCCGAATTTTCAACATCCCAAACGGTTTGGTCAATCCCTATCAAATACTATCCTGGATCGGTTTTCTGCTCTATCGATAGATCTGGGACTGGAGGCCTGGGCTTATTGTTCAACGGAACCCTGGTTTGAAAACTTAGTGTTGGACGGAGATACCTTGTACTTTTCTCGCTCCGACTATGAGGACCCGGAGAGTTCGGAGGCTTTTACTCGGTTAAAGGGAGTCCCCCAATTAAAAGAAAAAGTTTTGCTATTTGAATCCATTTGCAAAGGATCCGTATTAGAGGTTCCTACGTTAGCAGATTTTCGAAAGGCTGTTGCAACGGCAATAATGGGTGTAATAAAGGCCTCTCTACTTGAATCCGAAGCAGAGATAGGGGCAACCCTAGGGCAAGAGGGGTCTATTGCGGCTTTAGAGGGTGCAGAGGGGCTCGCTGCAGTAGAGACCCAGAAAACTCAGGAGGAGGTAGAGATAGGAGAGGCAGCGGAGGAAGTCTCAGGCATCCCTACCCCAAAAAAAACCCGGCCAGATAGGCCAACGCCCCAAAAGAGAAAAAAAGCTTATCCTCCGTATGTATCCACCTTTCCTTTGTTCTCTGCGTTGGATGTGGATGCCTTATTAGACCGGGTAGGGGAGATGGTGGAAGTAATTGGAAAGGTAACGGAAATCTTTGAAGGGGAAACAAAGTACGGGGATCCCTACATTTTTGTAAATTTCATGGATTGGCGAGAGCCGAAAATTTTTCATTTAGTTGCCTGGTCTGAAGACTTAGATTCTCTGGAAGATCCCCCGGATATAAGCTGGAAAGGGAAATGGATTCATATTACAGGCTTGGTGGATGAACCTTACTATAAAAAATTATGGCAGGAAGGGGGAAAGGATCAAATACGCCTGTCTGTTCGCATACGGAACAACAGGCAATATCGATTCCTATCCGAAACCGAGGCACGTCGTCGCTTAAAGGCTTCTATAAGTAAAGAGTACCCCGTAAATGTTTCGGTAAAACCTTCTTCGCCTCGGGGTTCGACCCTTTCCAGAGACCAAATCTGGAAATCCTTAGCTTCCAGAACCCCAAATACCCTCCCCAGTACTGGGGATACCCGCCAGGAAAACTCGCCCTTCCCTTTGCAAACTCTAGCACGGGAACCGATGTACCTTGGAAGCCCGAACTCTTCTTTGCCTGCTCGCACCTTCCCTTCACCTAACCAGGAAATACTAAAACAGTTGGGCACCGTTGAATCAAAAATTACCACTCCCCTTTCCTCTCCCTCTGATTCTACCCCTACCTCCTTTCACTCCTCTTTTTTCTCTTCTAATACCGAGCCCCCCCAACAGCCTTCCCAATCGGAATCTAGTTTGGGTTGGTTGTTCTGGGTTGTTCTTGGAGTAATTGCCTTTCTGTATTTATTGTCGCAGTAGTCTTGATGGTTAGGAGTGCTTTCATGCGTTATATAAAGATTACGTTTGTTCAAGAACAGGTTTCGGCGGTAGCATTATGAAAGAAACATTGCAAAAACCGGGGCTTAAGAATATAGTAATCCTGTGTTAAAAGCTCGTGCCTCTTCTACTCTTAAAGGAATCTTACTTGTAAACGTGGCTACTCTTGCCTGGGCTACAAATATCCTATTAGGCAGAGCTTTACGAAACGAAGCGGGTCCTTTTCTATTAACTGCCGGAAGATATCTAGTAGCTGCTCTTGTATTTGGTATGCTATTACGAAAAAAAGCAAAAGAGGAAAGGCAGATAGGGAAGGATACCTATCTGCTTTTATCCATGGCAGCCACAGGCATTGTGTTATTTGCTCCTCTTCTGTACTTTGGCCTAAAATTTACAACTGCGGTAAATGGAACTCTTATAAATGGAATCGGGCCCTTAGTTACCGCTCTATTTGCGGCTCTATTTATCAAAGAGCCTTTTAGCCGAAGACAGCTTGGAGGCGCTACATTAGCTTTTTTAGGAGTAGTGGTGTTAATCGGGGGAGCCTCTTTAGCGGTATTTCGTAAGGTTCAATTTAATCCGGGAGACTTATGGATCCTACTAGCCGTTTGTGTGTGGGGATTGTACTCTGTCTCGGGAAGAAAGCTTATCCGCCACCGCTCTCTCCCTCTTTTTTGGCCTACCGTTGTTAGTATTTTTAGCAATCTATGAAGTGTTCACTTCCCCTCCGGTGTGGAGCCTGAAACTTGGCCTCGTGATTCTGTACCTCGGTCTTGTGCCGGCTGCTTTAGGCTTTTTTGCCTGGAATGTGGGGGTTAAGTTGTTAGGGGCTGGTGGAGCTATGGTATTTTACAATCTGCTTCCCCTCTACGGATCCCTATTGGGGGTAATAATTCTCAAAGAGCCTCTTACTATAAATCAGCTGGTAGGGGGTGGGTTAATTATCCTAGGAGGATATATAGCCTCAAAACGCAGAAAATAAAAAATAAAAAGAGAACAAGAAGGATGAAAAATGCAGTACTAGTAAGTGGCGGAGCCCAGGGAATAGGTCGTATAACGGTGGAATACCTGCTAGAGGCTAACTATGCGGTAAGTCTCATGGATGTAGATAAAGAAGCAGTAGAGGAAGCTAAGGACAGCTACAAAGATAGGGAAGAGGTACAGTGTTATGTAGGGGATGTTTCTAAGGAAGAGCAGGTAAAACAGTGGGTTACCGAAACCGTAGAGTCTTTTGGGGGTTTGTATGCCTTAGTGAATAATGCTGCTATTTCGAGAAATCGTCCGCTTGAAGAACTCTCTCTTGAGGAATGGAACCAGGTGTTAGCGGTGAATCTAACTAGCCCTTTCCTTTTAGCCAAGTATGCTGCCCCGTATTTAAAGAAAGCAGGAGGAGTAATCGTAAATATTTGTTCCACCCGGGCACTCATGTCCGAACCTAATACGGAAGCCTACAGTGCTAGCAAAGGGGGGCTGTTAAGTCTTACCCATGCTTTAGCTTTAAGCTTGGGGCCG
>JBDNDI010000154.1:0-6484 GCA_046719195.1 Spirochaetales bacterium
CTGGCTCTGGGCGCCGGAGGGATTCCGGATTCTAGTCAGGAAAAAGGGCCTAAGAAATGCAGACTAAGTTTAAAATTCCCTGTATACTTCCTCCCCTTGTCCCTCCGTAAAGAGGCGTCTATAATCGCGTACATGAATCAATTTACCCATTTATTAGCTTCTCGTACTTCTCATATGAGCTCTAGTGCAATTCGGGAAATATTAAAATTGCTCTCTACTCCAGGTATGATTTCCCTTGCAGGAGGGATTCCGGCAACCGAAAGCTTCCCTTTAGATAGTATGGAAGAACTTGTCCACCGGGTTTTAGAAAAGTATGGTGGCCAGGCCCTCCAGTACGGACTTACTGAAGGGTTTCCTCCGCTGCGAGAGGCACTAGTTACCCTATTAGCAGGGCAGGGTATTAAAGCTAAGGCTCCCGAGGTGTTAATCGCTACCGGATCGCAGGGAGTGTTGGATGGGATAGCGAAATTACTTATTTCTCCGGGAGATGCAATTGCGGTAGAAGCGCCTACCTATCTCGGTGCCATTCAGGCTTTTAATCCCTATGAACCCCGGTACCTTCGAATTGCAACAGATGCAGAAGGAGTAATACCTGAATCCTTGCAAGAGGTGCTAAAACATAATACGGTAAAGTTCGTTTATCTTGTTCCCACTTTTCAGAATCCTTCAGGAAAAACCTTATCTCTTAAGCGAAGGGCACAGGTAGCAGAGATTATTCAAAAGTACAACACCCTGTTAGTAGAAGATGACCCTTACAGTCTGTTACGATATCAGGGCAACCCATTACCCCCCATTTATACGATGGCTCCAACCCATACCCTATATACCAGCACTTTATCTAAAGTTTTTGCCCCTGGACTTAGAATCGGATTTTTCTTGGCTCCCCCGCCCTTAGACCGGTGGCTGGTGCTAGCCAAACAGGGGGTAGATCTCCATACTAGTACTTTTACCCAGGCGTTAGGTGCAGAATATATCACAGGAGGATACCTAGCTAGACAACTACCGAAAATTATTGCTCTCTATGCCCCAAGACAAAGGGCTATGCTACAAGCAATGGAAACCTACTTTCCCTCTTCCTTTACCTGGATTAAACCCGATGGGGGTATGTTTATATGGGCAGAGGGACCCGAGGGTTTAGATATGGAACAGGTCTATTACCGAGCTGTAGAGCGTAAGGTAGCGTACGTACCGGGAAAATATTTTTATACCGAACCCGGCGAAGGGTTAGCTACTTTACGATTAAACTTTACCTGTGTGGATCCCTCCAAATTAGAAGAAGCTATAGGTATTTTAGGGGAAGTGTTTCAGGAAGCTTTGGCATCTCTGTAACTATCTGCAACCTGAGATCTATATTATTATCTATTATCTAAGGAGAGTTTCCTTTGATATTCAATCTGTTTTCCCAAGTGGTGAATTATTACTTGGAGCACATAGGGTATGGCATGGTTCTTCTCCTAATGACAATCGAAAGCTCCTTTATTCCCTTTCCTTCCGAAGTGGTTGTCCCTCCGGCTGCATGGAAAGCTGCGCAGGGAGAGTTGCATTTAGGAGGGGTTATTCTATCGAGTATTGCAGGTAGCCTATTAGGAGCCTTAATTAACTATGCCTTAGCGGCAAGTTTAGGCCGGGCTATACTTTACCGGTTGGCTGATACAAAAATCGCCCATATGCTTTTAATAGATCGAAAGGGAATTGAAAAAGCCGAACATTTTTTCCGAAAGTATGGGAATATTTCCACTTTTATTGGTAGGCTTATCCCCTCGGTTCGACAGCTTATTTCTTTACCTGCAGGTCTTGTCCGGATGGACATGAAAAACTTCCTGTTCTTTACCACTTTAGGTTCGGGCATCTGGACAATTATTTTAGCCTTGTTAGGGTACTATCTATATAATCAAAAAGAGCTTCTAGAGGTATACTACAAAGAGCTTTCTTACACCTTTATGGGTTTAGGTGTGCTGATAGTTGGTTACCTTCTATGGAGTGGTTTCCGAAAGAAAAAGAAAGGAGCTAAGGGTGGCACATAGAATTGCCGCAGAAGAACTGATACAGCTTACCACTTCCCGATTTGAACGCGAGGGGGTTTCGCAGCAAGATGCACGGGTGGTTGCAGAAGTGCTCGTATTTGCCGACCTACGGGGGGTGCATTCTCATGGGGTATTGCGGGTGGAACATTATGTGAATCGTATTCGCCGGGGTGGGATTAATCTACACCCTTTCTGGGATCTCCAATGGATAAAGCCGACGGTGGGACTCTTAGACGCTCAGGGAGGGCTCGGCCATGTAAGCACCCGCTTCGCAACGCAAAAAGCTCTTGAAAAGGCCCGTGAGCAAGGAATAGCTTTGGTCGGTATTAAGAACAATAGTCATTGTGGTGCTTTAGCCTACTTTGTACAAATGGCTCTTGATGCACATATGGCTATGCTGACTTGTGTACATACCGATATCCGTATGGTGCCCTATGGCGGTGCTCAGGCTTATTTTGGCACTAACCCGTTTGCCTTCGGGTTCCCGGGAGTGCGAGACTCTATCCTTTTAGACATGGCCACCAGCGAGATAGCTTGGGGAAAGGTTCTAACTGCCCGCGAAAAAGGAATACCTCTAAAAGAAGGATGGGCCGTAGATGCCCTGGGCCATCCAACCACCGACCCTTTCCGGGCGGAAAACTTAACGCCTTTTGGCGGTCCCAAAGGTTATGGAATCGCAGTAATGGTAGAATCCTTAACCGGCTTGCTTATTGGTGGGGTTTTCGGCCCTCATTTAAACCGTATGTATGAAGACCTCGATTCCTACCGGGATTTATCCAATTTTATTCTTATTATGGATCCTGCGGTATTTGATCCTTCCGGTGACTTCTTGGCTCGCACCCAGAGAATGATCGACGAGGTACACGCTATACCTCCTGCACCGGGATTTGAGAAAGTGCTGATTCCCGGTGAGATAGAAGCTAACACCATGGCTCAATACAAAATAGAGGGTATCCCTATCCCCGATGGAGTTTACCAATACCTAAGGGGTGAAGAGTAGAGGCAGTCGGATAAAGGCCCGCCTTTCAAGGGTTAGTCGTTTAGCTTTTATATTTAGCCTATAGGATAAAAAAAGGTGCCTCTAAGGGCACCTATTCCAGCTCAGCCTGGTAGAACTTCAGAAACTAGTAAATTAACCTAGTATACTCCCCTCTCTTTGTAATGAGTGTGAAGGAGTTCGTGGGAAATGTGGCTAAGAGGTTCCTTTAAGAACTCCTGGTACAACTGCTGAATAGCGGAGTTTTCATGCGATTTACGGATTCCCTTTCCTGCATCTTCCTGGTAAATGGAATCAGCCCGCTTCTTTCGGATTTCCGTATTGGTGGGAATCGGTTGACCTCCTCCGCCCAAACATCCTCCTGGGCAGGTCATAATTTCGATAAAGTGATAGGGGGATTCCCCTTTCTCAATTTGTTCTAGCAGCTCCCGGGCATTTTTCAAGGTATGGGCTACCGCCACTTTCAGTTTCGTACCCTTTAGGTCTACTTCGGCGCTACGGATCCCTTCGAATCCTCGGACAGCCTGGAAATCTAAAGAGGGAAGGTGCTGTTTGGTTACTACTTCGTAAGCGGTACGTAAGGCGGCCTCCATAACCCCTCCGGTAGCGCCGAAAATTACCGCCGCACCGGTAGAGCGACCTAGAGGATCATCAAACTCCTCTTCTTCTAAGGCAGCGAAATTGATGGAGGCTTGCTTTAGCATGCGGGCTAGTTCCCGAGTGGTAATTGCATAGTCTACATCGTAGAACCTGTCTTTCTCTAACAGGTTCAGCCGGGCTCGCCAATAATGGAAAGCGCCCATCATCTCCGGCCGTTTGGCTTCATATTTTTTAGCAGTACAAGGCATTATGGAGACTACTACCATGTCTCGGGGATCTATACCCATTTTTTCCGCATAGTAGGTTTTAGCTACTGCCCCAAACATCTGCTGGGGAGACTTGCAGGTAGATACATGGGCAAGCGACTTAGGATAGAAATGCTCGATAAACTTAATCCACCCTGGAGAACAGGAAGTGATCATGGGAAGTTTACCCCCACTAGTAAGGCGAGTGATGAGCTCATGCCCTTCTTCCATAATAGTAAGATCTGCGGTAAACTGGGTATCGAACACTTTGGAGAACCCTAACCTGCGCAAGGCTGCCACCATTTTGCCAGTAACAAGACTACCCCATTCCATCCCCATAGCCTCTCCTAACCCTACTCGGATAGCTGGAGCAGTTTCTACAACTACCACTTTTTTAGGATCCTGAAGAGCTTTCCAAACTTCTGCTGTATGATCTTTTTCTACAATAGCACCTGTGGGGCAAACCAGTGCGCACTGCCCGCAATTGGTACAGGCTACATTTCCTAATCCTTTGTAATAAAAGGTTGCTACCTGACTTTTCGATCCCCGTCCCATTACCTCTATGGCATTTACCCCCTGGATTTCCGAGCAAACCGCCACACAGCGTCCGCAGAGAATACATTTGTTCGGATCCCGCACTAGGGCTTCTGAAGTGGTATCTAAGGGCAAAATCTTTTTACGGGTAGTCGCAAACCGGATATCATCGATTCCTAGTTGGGAAGCAATAGTCTGGAGTTCGCAATTCTGGTTTCTGAGGCAAGATAGGCAGTCCTTTGGATGGTTGGCAAGGAGTAACTCTACGTTTGTTCTCCGGGCTTGCAGTACCCGGGAAGTAGCAAGCTGGATATCCATCCCATCACTCACCTTGGTTACGCAGGAACGGAGTAAAGATTTGGCACCCTTTACTTCTACTACGCACACACCGCAGGAAGCATTGGAAGCTACTTCGGGCAGATGACAGAGGGTGGGTATCGTGTATCCTAAGGCCGACACAGCCTCCAAAATGGTTTTCCCTTTTGGCACAGTGTAGCTTCTTCCATTCACGGTGATCGAGCAAGTTTTCGTAGTTCCTGCAACCGGAACATTTTCTTTGGTTAGAGTAGCTTTCTCCATAGCATTATCTCCTTTCCATGGATACTAGGCGCACATCGCAGCGTAGGCATCGCACTGCTTCCAAACGGGCTTGTTCTCCCGTGTACCCCAGGTTGATCTCCATAAAGTTGCTAACCCGTTCGGTGGGAGGTATTTCTTTAGGCCTGTTTTGAGGTATAGATTCTGGATTAAAGGGTACTTCATCCTTGTACATGAACTTTACAAAGAGTCGATGGAACCGTTTTTCCTTCATAAGGTAGGTGTCGATAGTTTCCGCAGCCCGCTTTGCCAAACCCATTGCTTCTGCAGCTGTTGCCGGCCCTGTAACCGCGTCTCCTCCGGCAAAGAAATTAAGCGGGCCTGCATTCAGGGTAATGGGATCTGCTTTAATAGTGCCGTCTTTGTTGGTTTTTACCCCATAGGCTTTTAGAAAATCCGAATCCACTGTTTCTCCTACGGCTATCACCACGGTGTCGCAGGGTATAACCTTTTTCTTGCCGGTGGCAACGGGTCGACGGCGGCCCGAGGTATCTACATCGCCGAGTTCCATCTTTTCTATTTCAAGACCTATAACTTTTCCTTTTTCCCCAACAATTTTTGAAGGAGCGGATAGGTACATAAACTCGATACCTTCTTCCTCTGCTCCCTTAAGTTCCTGAGGATTAGCAGGTAAAGCATCCCGATCTCTTCGGTATACCACCGTTACTTTGGAACCCAGACGTAGGGCGGTGCGGGCTACATCGATGGCTACATTGCCTCCTCCGATAATGACCACTTGTTTGCCAAAAGTTTTCATTTTTCCCAAAGAGAATTTTTCTAAAAGCTCATATCCGGGATATACCCCTTTTAAATCCTTGCCTGGGATTTCTAGGTCCATGTCTTTTCCAGCCCCAACAGCGAGGAAAACAGCATCGGACAGTTCGTCCACCTCTTCTATGGTTATGTCCTTTCCAACTCGAGTATTCATGCGGAACTTTACACCCAGTTTTTTGATTAAATTTATTTCCTTTTCTAGTATATCTTTGGGAAGCCGGTAATCGGGTATGCCGTACCGCATAATACCACCGGCTTTAGGATGATCATCGTATACAGTAACTTCGTGTCCGAGCCGGACAAGGTAGAAGGCAGCGGTTAGCCCCGCAGGACCAGCTCCTATAATCGAAATCCGCTTACCCGTAGATGGTAGTTTTTCTTTCAGAAGTTTCTGATAGATTTCGCGTTCCTTGCCCATCTTGTATAGGGTGTCGGCCAGATACCGGTGAATTTCTCCCTGATGTACCGGTTCGTCGATAGTGTCCCGACGGCATCGCATCTGACAGTGGAAATGGCAGATACGTCCTACGGTTCCTGGTAAGGGGTTGTCCCGCAAAGTAAGCTCAAACGCTTCCTCCAGGCGTCCTTCTTTCAGCAGCTGTAAATACCCCGGAATGTTCATATGGAGAGGACAGCTATTCTCGCATAGGGCTACGAAAAGATTTTCGCAAATACCCGCATCACATCGTTTTGCATGGACGATGATGAGCGGC
>JBDNDI010000155.1:0-6473 GCA_046719195.1 Spirochaetales bacterium
AATGAAAATGCGGAGGCAAGGAAGCGAAACCTAAGCCGCTGTAGGGAAAAAGGCATTATTTTACCCACTTTTAAGCAGATGAAAGACCCTTCTACGATTCCTTCCCCGTTAAAAAGCAAACTTTCTCACATAGGGTTATGGGAAGTAAACCCAGCAAACCTATTTCGCATCAATTGGCATAACGAGCCTAAAGAAAAGGGTGGTTTGTTCGGGGGAGTAAATTACCTTGAGTTTCCTAAGGAGCTTACAGGGGTCAGGGCCCGTATTATTGCTCTAGTAGGAAAATGGTTTCCCACCGGAGCGCACAAAGTGGGAGCCACCTACGGCTGTTTAGCCCCAGCTTTAGTTACCGGCAGATTCGACTCTACCCGACAAAAGGCCGTCTGGCCTTCTACGGGAAACTATTGTAGGGGTGGAGCCTACAATTCTGCCCTTTTAGCTTGTGACTCAATAGCTATCCTACCGGAAGAAATGAGCAAAGAAAGATTCGAATGGCTCAAAACCGTTGCGGGAGAAGTCATTGCCACCCCGGGCTGTGAAAGTAATGTGAAAGAGATTTTCGATAAATGCTGGGAATTAAGGAAAACCCGGGGGGACGATATCGTAATCTTTAACCAGTTCGAAGAGTTTGGGAATTATTTATGGCACTATGAAGTTACTGGTTCCGCGGTACAGGAAGTGATGAAATCTCTTTCGGCTAAGGCCGGATCCAACCCATGGAACCTTGCCGGTTTTGTTTCCTCTACCGGTTCCGCGGGAACGATTGCCACCGGTGACAGGTTAAAACAGCTATACCCGTACAGTAAAATCGTAGCAGCTGAAGCCCTCCAATGCCCTACCCTGCTTCGGAATGGTTTTGGAGGACACCGGATTGAGGGAATCGGGGACAAACATGTCCCTTGGATCCACAATGTAAAGAATACGGATTTTATTGCCGCCATAGACGACCAGGATTGCATGGATATCCTCCGTTTGTTTAATGAAGAAGAGGGTAAAGCCTATCTAGAGAAAATCGGAGTTCCTGCCTCCTTTATTCAATCTTTGGATCTTATTGGAATTTCTGGAATGGGGAACCTTCTCGCTTCTATAAAATTCGCCAAATACTACGAGTTAACGGAAGAAGATGTAGTGTTTACAGTATTGACCGATTCCATGGAATTGTACCTGTCTAGAAAGGAAGAACTTCGAAGTCAGTATGGCCCTTTTCGCTCTTCCGATGCAGAACGGGTTTACTATCACTCCCTCCTGAAACAGGGCATCGACAATGTACTAGAACTAGGATACTACGACCGGATGCGGATTCATAACCTAAAGTATTTTACCTGGGTGGAGCAACAGGGTAAAAGTCTTACCGAATTGAACGAACAGTGGTATCGGAAAGACTACTGGACTTCTATTCAACAGCTTACTCCCCAGATCGACGCCCGAATTGAAGAGTTCAATCGCGAGGTAGGCTTGCTTTAAAAGGTTATATTAACAGGCTCTATACATAAAGGCAGTTAGGTAAAATGTTCAGGGCAATCTTTGATTCTGTATTCCTGTATTCAGCCAAAGGAGAGTAGGGCTATGACAATTAGCCAGATAAAAGCTATACCTATTTCTTATCCCCTCGAGGTTCCTGCTCGGGATGCTACGGGGATTTGGGAAAGTTGGGATACGGTCATCGTTAAAGTTACTGCTTCAGATGGTACTGTGGGATACGGAGAAATCGGACCGGCACACGGAGGAGGTGTACAGGTATTCCAGTCGATCGTAGAACACCGGTTAAAGAACCTAATTCTAGGGGAAGATCCCTTTAACCGGGAAGGGTTGTTTGAAAAAATGTTAGGTCATGGCACTGCGGCCTATGCCTTTGGTCAGAAGGGAGCCCTTGTATCAGCCATTGCAGGGGTGGACACCGCCCTTTGGGACCTGGTGGGGAAAGTGTTGAAAACTCCTGTTTACCAGCTCTTAGGTGGCGGAGTATACCGGAGAATTCCCGCCTATGCTTCAGGTTTTTTTGGTAAAGGGGGCAAGCCCTTAAGCCCCAAAGAATGTGCGGAAGAGGCTAAGTTTTATGCGGATCAGGGCTTCAAGGGAGTAAAGATGAAAATCGGTTTTGGCAGAAAGCGGGACCTAGAAAACCTGGAAGCGGTCCGTAAAGCCCTAGGGCCTGATTTAGGTATTATGGTGGATGCAAACCAGGGGTTCGCCTACTCCGAGGTAATGAAGATTGCCCGAGATTTAGAACCCTTTGACCTAACCTTTTTAGAAGAACCCATACCCATCTTTGACCTTGAGGGAATGGCAACTCTAAGGCAGCACCTCTCCATTCCTCTTGCAGCCGGAGAAAACTACTACACCCGTTACGAGTTTCAAGAACTCCTAAATCATCGGGCTGTCGATGTAGTTCAGCCGGATATTATCCACGCAGGAGGAATTACAGAAACAAAGAAGATTGCAGCCCTGGCGTTATCCCAGGGGATAAAACTATCTCCCCATATCCATGCTACCATCGGAGTAGCCGCTAGTATTCACTTGTTAGCCTCCTGCACAAATACGTTTGCCGCCGAATACATTACTTCTGGAGGCTCTTACGATCTCCGTCGTGCCCTATACGGAGACTGTTATCTAGTAGACAAAGACGGTTATATACCTGTTCCCGAAGAACCGGGTTTAGGAATTCGATTAAATGAAAAAGCATTGGAGCAGTATGCTTTAAAAATACCCTAACATAGACCTTCATGTGCATCTTCTAGGGGGAGGAGGAGAAGGAAACCCTGCCACCCGGGTATCTGCTATTACAGTATCGCAAATAGTAAAAGCCGGTGTTACAACCGTGGTCGGATGTCTAGGAACAGATGATGTCTCCCGGCGTCCGGAAGAACTTTTGGTAAAAGCCATGCAGTTAGAAGCAGAGGGAATATCGGCCTACATTTATACGGGTTCTTACCAGGTTCCTCCTCCTACTATCACAGGAAGCATTCGCAAAGACCTTGCCCTGATACCTAAGGTGCTAGGGGTAAGAGATAGCTATCTCCGATCACCGCTCTTCCCAACCCACTTTTGAAGAACTCTGCCGAATAGCTTCTGACGCACGAGTGGGAGGCATGCTTGGGGGGAAAGCAGGTGTCGTCCACCTTCACGTGGGAAACGGCAACAGGAAACTAACTCCGATCCTGCAGATTGTGGAAGAAACGGAGATTCCAATTGGTCAGTTCCTTCCTACCCACCTGAGCCGAACTCTGGAACTTCTAGACCACGCCATTGAGTTTGCTCTGCGGGGCGGCAACATCGATTTTACCGTAAAGGGAGAAGACTTGAACTCTCCCCTCTCTACAGAACAAGCAATAACCCAGGCGCTGCATCATGGAGTTTCCCTTTCCCGGATTACCCTTAGTTCTGACTCAAATGGCTCTATGCCTGTATTCGACAAAGATGGCCAGATGATCCGTTTAGGGATAGGAGATATCTGTAACTTGTACCGGGATGTGCAGGTATTAATCCAAAAAGGATTCCCTTTAGAAGACGTACTTACTATGGTTACTCGGAATCCTGCGGAACGGCTAGGGCTGTTACCCTGGAAAGGAACCTTGGAAACGGGAAAAGATACGGATCTCCTAATCCTTACCCAAGATTTAAGAATCGAAGCAGTGATGGCCAAGGGGAAGTTCCTTTTTCAGAATGGCCGAGTTCATTCCCTAAGTCCCTTTGCAATCGATTCCTGATGCTCCTTTTTATATTCAGAGTATCCCGTACTTCTTAAAGGCCTCGGTGCAACTTAGCCCGTTTTCGATTGCTTTACGAACTATCTTTTCTCCTTTTACTTTTTCTAAGGCCTTTTGAATCACTTCCTCTTCTACTTTCCTAGGGATTATTACCACTCCATCCAAGTCCCCAAACACTAAGTCCCCTGGCTGTATAGTCACTCCTTCTATTTCAATGGGGATTCGAAAATCTGCCACCTTCATACGAGGCCCAGAATCCTGTGCAAATCTCCCTAAACTGAACACGGGAAAATTTTGTTCTAACACCTGAGGTGTGTCCCTGTGATACCCATAGACAACCGCGCCCGTAGCACCTCTAGCTTTAGCAGAAGCTGTCATAATTTCACCCCAATTGGCTGATCGATGTTGCGATCCCGTTGCTAGGTATACTTCGCCTGGTTGTAAAGCGTCTAAAGCTTGAGTCATTAGACCAAAAGGTTCTTTCTGATGGCCATAGACATCCATCATTAATACAGGCATAGCCCTTCCCACCACCTTCATGTCTAGAGTTAACGGTTGCAGGCTAGGCGGCAGAAACTGATGAAACAGTCCTAAGGTATCCAAGATGTCTCCAACTACGGCGGTGTAAAGTTGATTTTTTATAAGGTCGAAAAGTTCAGAATCGGTTTTAGGGTGCATGGTTAGAGTTTCAATGTAACAAACAAGTTTGTCAACATTCACGTACATACTCTCTATTGCGGGTATACCCCTTTTTATATTTGGATGGTTTATCCATACTGCAATAACTTTTCTCTTCATCTATCTGTACTATAAACAATCGATGCAACGGAAAGAGTATGCAGATATTGAAGGAAAGGAGGAATAAGCCATGATTACCCCTACGCCTGGTCCGTTTTTCACTGTATTGTTATTGTACTTTATTGGAATGGCTTTTATACGATGGTATTCTGCAAACAATACTAAAAATCTTCGGGAATTCTTTGTAATGAATGCAAAAGCGGGAGCTATACTAATCGGACTTTCCTACTTTGCCACCCAGTATAGTGCAAGTACCTTTATGGGGGTACCGGGTACTTGCTACCGGGTTGGATATGCCGGTTTAGCGGTTTCTGTTCCCGGTCTCGTATTTAGTATGATTATTCCTGCTTTATTCGTGGGTCGCAAGCTTATATTTTTAGGTAAAAAAAACAATTTTCTTACCATGGCAGATTATCTGGGCGATAGGTATGATTCGCACATAATTCGGGTGGTTCTTGCCCTAATGATGGTATTCTTCCTCGTGCCCTTAATGGGTGCACAGGCTATCGGTGCAGGAGTTTTCGTGAATGTATTTACAGGTCTGCCTACCTGGGTCGGTGTGGTAGCCATGGGGGTAATCGTTATCTTCTACTGTGTTACGGGTGGTATACGAGGAGTAATGTTGACCGATGTTGTTCAAGGACTCCTAATGGTAGGTACCGCTATTGTTACCTTTATTCTATCGGTTGCTTTGGGTGGAGGTTTTGAGGCAATCAATACAAAGCTGGCTAGCACTAATGCGGCGTTTCTCTCCTTTCCTGGTGGGGGAAATTACATGCCCTGGCAAAACTATGTGTCCCAGATAGTGCTATGGAGTTTTTTCACTATTGGACAACCCCATTTGTTCACCCGCTTCTTTGCCATGAATAATTCTTTTAGGCACCCTAGGAATGTGGTTCTCTGCTACCCTTATTGAATGGTCGGGTGTAAACGCCATTGCTTTCTTACCGGGGATTCCAGCTGCAGAGATCGATCGAGTAGTTCCCATGATCCTACAAAAAGGATTGAATCCTTTTCTCGCTTCGTTGTTCATTTCCGGAATTGTAGCGGCCGGTATGTCAACTATAGACAGTGTACTTATTGCCACTAGTGGTGCCATTTCCCGAGACATATACCAGAAAGTACTGAATAAAAACGCTTCCAACTCCCAGGTAATGAGCATTTCTCGAATTGCTACCGTTGTTTTAGGTCTAGCCGTAATCGTGTTTGGGGTGTACCGACCAGCGACAATTTTTACAATCATTCTCTTTGCTTTTGGAGGTATGGGAATCTTTGTAGTTCCCGTACTCTTTGGTATGTACTGGAAACGGGCAACCCTGATAGGAGCAATTTCTTCTGTAGTGGTTGGAATGGGATTACTCCTGCTGATTACTTTTAAATATAAATCCTGGGCCTTTGGCTTCCATCCTCTTATCATTGCAGCAATCGTTGCAGCGGTTGTTATGTATGGAGTAAGTCTATTCACCTCTGCTCCTTCCAAAGAGGTGCTTAATCGCCATTTTGAAGAATAAATAAATAGAATGAACGGGCCGGCTCTACCGGGGTGTATAGGTTCCTATCCTTCTTTAGCCGGCCTTTATTATTTCCTATAAAGGAGATTTACCGATGTATTTAGCATCCCTCTCATGGAAAAAAGCTGAAAAAGCTATTACTGCAGATCGACCGGTTATTGTACCCCTAGGGAGTGTAGAGAACCATGGAACTCAGCTTCCATTAGGAACAGATTTCATGGTGCCGGAAGCCTTAGCAAGGATGATCGAAGAACCAACGGATGTACTAGTGCTGCCTGTAATGCCCTATGGAGTCTGTTCCCATCATATGGATTTTCCCGGAACCCTTAACATTGGCCATGAAGCCTTTCTAGCAGTTATGAGGAACCTTGTCGGTTCTTTATCCTGCCTTTCAGGTGAATTATCTAAATTCGGGTAAATTTAAAAACGGCTCCATCCGAATTCCTCGCGCAGTGCG
>JBDNDI010000156.1:0-6472 GCA_046719195.1 Spirochaetales bacterium
CTCATAGGTACTCGTTTTTCAATCCTGGAAGATACTCGTCCCAGCTTTAAAGCCTTTCGTAATGCTTTAGTAGAAAGGAGAGTGACCCCCTCTGTATCGGCTATTGACGCACGATAAGCCTTCATGCATAATGTGCCCCTATCAATCTTGTAGGAGCGATCAACCGTGCCTTGCGGAAGAAAACGAAAACGAAAGAAAATTGCAACCCATAAACGAAAGAAAAAACTTCGGAAGAATCGACACAAAAAGAAAAACAAGTAAGTGTACGCTGTATGGAACCTAGAGGTAGCCTTCTACCTACCCTAAAGGGCCCGAAGGATTTAAAAA
Organism: Spirochaetales bacterium; assembly: GCA_046719195.1. GTDB lineage: Bacteria > Spirochaetota > Spirochaetia > DTKZ01 > DTKZ01 > DTKZ01. The sequence continues at coordinate 328 of JBDNDI010000156.1, forward strand.
CTCTTCCCACCGATTATTTTCCACAATTGGCGGAGGAAATTCGCAGGGAAATCCTTCGGGTTGTTAGTAAAAACGGAGGGCATTTAGCCTCAAATTTGGGAATCGTAGAACTTACCCTAGCCTTACATGCAGAGTTTGATAGCCCGAAGGATGTAATTATTTGGGATGTGGGACATCAATGCTATCCGCATAAATTATTGACTGGTAGGTTTGAACAGTTTTCGACCCTCCGGAAAAAGGGAGGAATTAGCGGGTTCCCCAAACGGGTAGAAAGTCCTCACGATGCAGTGGAAACAGGGCATGCTTCCACTTCTATCTCGCAGGCGCTAGGGATTCGGGCAGGTAGAGACCTGCAGAACTTTCCCGGCAAAGTAATTGCGGTTATTGGGGATGGGGCTTTAACCGGTGGGCTCGCCTTAGAAGGTCTAAACTATGCCGGCCATCTAGGCAAGGATCTTATTATCATACTAAATGATAATAAAATGTCTATTTCTGAAAATGTGGGAGCTATCTCCTCCTACCTTTCCCGGGTAACCGGTACAAAGTTATATCAGGATATTAAAGACCGAATTGATGAAACCGTGAAACGGGTTCCTGTGGTGGGTGAACAGCTACTAGAACTTTTGGAGCGGGCAAAAAAGAGTGTTAAAGCAGCTGTTTACCAGGAAAATCTTTTTTCAGAGCTAGGCTTTGAATATATCGGCCCTCTCGATGGGCATAATATTTCCTTGCTCCGAGAAGTTTTTCGCAATATTAAGACCTTCTCTAAACCAATTGTTGTGCACGTGTTCACCCAAAAGGGGAAAGGATACGTACCTGCGGAAAGCAACCCTTCCAAGTTTCATGGCATTTCTCCCTTTTCCGTTGAAGATGGAACCGTAGAAACAGTTCCCTCGGTCAGTTACACCGAATGCTTTGCCCGAAAACTTATAAATCTAGCGGAACAGGACCCTAAGATAGTTGCAATTTCTGCTGCTATGGCCAAAGGAACCGGACTTTCTCTCTTCCAGGAGAGATACCCTGACCGCTTTTTTGATGTAGGTATTACGGAACAACATGCAGTAACTTTCGGTGCAGGGTTAGCCCATACAGGTTTACATCCTGTGGTAGCTATCTATGCCACATTCATGCAGAGGGCAGTAGATCAAGTCATCCACGATGTAGCGCTTCCCAATCTACCCGTAGTAGTAGCAATGGATCGGGCAGGTTTTGTAGCTGACGATGGCGAAACTCATCAGGGTCTTTACGATATTGCCTTATTCAAGAACATTCCCAATCTCACCTTCCTTGCCCCGTCAAGTGGAAAAGAACTAGAACGGGTATTGGAATATGCCTTTTTAAAGAATAGTCCAGTTTTAATCCGGTATCCTAAGGCAGATTGTGGCCAGGAGCACCCAGCCCTAGAATCTCCCATTGTAGAAGGTAGGGGAGTTTTCGTGAAGCAAGAGGGAAATCCCATTCTGTTAGTGTCGGTGGGAGGTATGTTTCCGGAAATATGGAAGGCGGAGGCCCTATTGTCAAAAAAGGGTGTTGAAGTAGATGTGTACAATCTTCGCTTTATTAAACCTTTAGATGTTGAATACATAAAGGAAGTGTTTGCATCCTATCCCATAGTTGTGCTAGCGGAAGAAGGGACACGGTTAGGGGGCATAGGCGAACAAATTGGGTCCTCCCTAGTGGGATGGAAAGGGCTCTACTTACATTTAGGAGCCCCCGATAGATTTCTACCTCAGGCTAGCCGGGAAGAATTGCTAGAAGAACACGGATTAGATGGCAACAGTATAGCTTCTATTGTCCTTTCTGCATTAGAAGAGGGAGAGGTGCTCCAACGTCGCATTTTCTCACCTTCACGCCCTACTCGGAAAAAAATAAGATCCCTGTTTAATTACTAGGGATAAGTTGCTAGAAATTAGGAGACCTTTTACTTTTTCGTTATTTCTTCAGGCTAAAGGACTTAAGCCCCCCCAGGAGCGATTCCCAATTATTATGGAAAAACTCTAGCATCTTTTGTTGACTATTATGAAAGAACTCTTTCTCTAATTGAATTGCCTCTTTACCTATATACCGGTAATGCCAGCTTTCGTGCCGGTACCCGGTTTCTGTTTCCTTTCCTTCGGGATAGGAAAGGGAAAAACCAAACTCCCAAGCCCTGCGGCGCAGCCATACCTCCATAGGCGTGCCGGTAAAAGCATCGGAAATAGAACCGAAATCCACAGCTGTTCCTAATTGATGTTGGGAATGCCCTGGTTTAGCAGATTCCCGATCCGCCGCCTCTTGTCCAATCTGACGTACTACCCGTTCGTTAACTATCTTTTGGTACTCAAAGGAACGGTAGGTGGAAGAAGCTACTAGTTCAATTCCTTCTGCTTTGGCTGCCTTGCTCATTTCCGACAAGGCTAAAGCCGCTTCCTGCCGTAAAACTAACCCGGGACGAGAAGTCCGGATGTTGTATCGTTCTAAAGACACCAAGTCTTTCGGTTCGTAATCTTGGGGTAAGGGATTTTTCTTGTCTACCAAGCGTATTAGTTCTCTATCTCCTGTAAGAACCAGGGCTAGGAGATCTAAAAACCTGTTAGGATTTTGTTTTACTTTTAAAAGGGTATCTTCTCCGGCAGTTTGGACCAAAGGAGTAAGAGTTTCCAGGGTAAAGGAGAACGAAGGATGTATAGGTTGGGAGCTCCCTTTAGAGGAACAGGCAGATACAAGTAACGTTCCCAAAAGAATTAATAGTTTCCTTTCTTTTTTAAAACGAAGTTCAATCATTTGGCAATTCCTTATTTGTATCTATCTTCTCTCTCTTTGTCCATAGTTTGGTATGCCCCTTGCGTGATAATCCTGCCTGTGGTATTCCTGAACTGAGTGATGGAGATTGAGTTTGTCCTTGTGGAGCCTTCTGTTCCCGAAAATGTGGGGTCTGTTGCCCGAGCGTTAAAAACCTTAGGATTTCAATCTTTAATTCTTGTAAATAGTCAAGTGCATCGAGAAGAAAAGGCGCAGTGGGTGGCACATGGGTCTACCGATATATTAGAAAAAACTCGAGTATACCCAAACCTTAGCCAAGCTTTAGAATCTGCTGACTTTATAGTAGCAACTACCGCAAGAAAGAGAACTTTACACCATGACTACTATTCTCCAACGGAACTCCGAAAATTGCTCAGCGTAAAGGTAGAAGTTGTACAGAAAGTGGCTCTTTTATTTGGAAGAGAAGAAAGCGGATTAACTAACGATGAGCTGTCTTTGGCTCACTGTATCTCTTCCATTCCCTTAGCACAGGTTTATCCTTCTCTCAACCTAGCCCAGGCTGTACTAGTGTATGCGTATGAGCTCTCTCCTTTAAGAACAGAAGCAGGAACACCGAAGCCAAGGGAGGACACAGCTAGCCCATTAGACCTTTCCTATAAAGCTTTGTATCAGCGGGTGGAAACCCTAATGGGAATAATTCATATGCATCCAAAGAACAGTCTTGTTGCCCGTCGCTTATTAGAGCGATTAGCTCTACTTTCCGCCTCGGACATCCGCTTGCTCCACTCCCTATGTGCTCAGTTAGAGAAAGAACTCAAAGGAGGGAAGGGATGAAGGATTGGAGAAAAGAAGCAGAAGAAATGGTGACCCATCAGATACAGAGGAGGGGTGTTACGAATGGTAGAGTATTGGAAGCTATGAGGCGGGTCCCTCGTCATCTTTTTGTTCCTACCCATCTTAAGTATGCTGCTTATACCGATCAGCCTTTGCCCATAGGGCAGGGACAAACTATTTCTCAGCCTTATATTGTAGCCTATATGACGGAATGTCTATCTCCAAAACCTAAAGATCGGATATTAGAAATAGGCACGGGGAGTGGATACCAGTCTGCAGTGTTAGCCGAGATGGGCTGCGAGGTTTTCTCTGTAGAAATCCGAAAATACCATGCAGATCAAGCTAAAAACCGGTTAGAGGAATTGGGATACACAAACATCCATATTAAAGTGGGAAACGGCGCCGAAGGCTGGAAAGAAGAAGCACCTTTTGATGGTATTATCGTCACAGCTGCTGCCCCCCATATTCCGGAGGAATTAGCAAATCAGTTAAAGCCTTTAGGACGCATGATTATTCCTGTAGGGGAAGCAGTATTTGCCCAGGATCTAGTGTTGGTAGAAAAAACGGAAGAAGGGAAAATTGTTCGCCGAACCTTAATCGGAGTTAGATTTGTACCCTTAGTGGAAAAAATATAAATATATTCATTTTTCCCGAAAACATGTTATACTATCGTTACCTCAATTTCAAGGAGGAAGTGTACTCATGAAGAAAACCCTTAGGGTAACAGTGCCTGCCTTTTTTATCTTACTTGGCATGCTTACTACCTCTTTAGCCCTGTTCTTACGTGCCTATTTGTTTTCTTCGTTTTGGGGAAATGGAATTGTTGTTCTAATGGGTGGTTTATTCGGTTATTTTTTTTCCTACCCCTTTAATCGGTTCGTCCATAAGTTTTTCCGCTCCTTAGAAGAGGTGGCAAAAGGGGATTTAACAGTGCGGTTAAAGAGTCGAGAAAAGATAAGCGAACTGAATCTACTTGTGGAAAAATTTAATCAGCATTTAGTTGGAGGACTTCAGGTGATTTTGCTCGGTATGAAGGACCTTCTTGAAGAGAACCGGGGGCTTATCCGGTCTTTTGCCCAGGCTTCCCATTCTTCCCAAGAATACACGCAGAATATGATAGTTCGAGTGGAAAATCTTAAAAAAAGATACCAGGATTTAAATGGTAAGATCGGGGGTATGTTGCAGACTCTCTCTGGATTGCACCAGGGAGTGCAAAAAATAGTTGATCAAATAGGAGAACAGGGGGGTGTTATCCATCAAACCTCTTCTTCTGTCGAACAAATGAGCGCGTCTTTGGAATCGATAGCTAATATTGCTTTAAAAAAGCAGGAAATTACGCAAACTTTAATTCAAACTTCTCAAGAAGGGGGTCAAAAAGTCTCGATTGCGATGGATGCTATGGGGAAAATGTCTCAAGGGATAGAAGAGATCCAGAAGATTGTGGAACTAATAAACGATGTAGCAGCCCGCACCAATCTTCTAGCTATGAATGCCGCCATTGAGGCTACCCATGCAGGGCAGTATGGAAAAGGATTTGCTGTAGTTGCAGCAGAGATCCGTAAGTTAGCGGAATCTACTACTTCTCATACTAAAAAAGTGGGCACCACCTTAAAAGATTTTATGGAAAAAATGGAATATCTGAACGAGGCAGCCCAGGTAGCTTTTCAAACCATCCATAAATTACATTCAGAAATAATTACCTTTGTCGATGCTTTTGGAGAGATTGTCCGGGGAACGCAGGAGGTCTCTGCAGGTAGTAAACAAATGGTAATAGGAATCGGCACTCTCCGGTCTAGTGCAGAAACACTAACGGAAGCTTCACAAAAAATGCGAGATCAGGTTGATACCATACGTACCCTTGTAATAAGTCTTAAGGAGTTTTCTCAAGAGTCTTATGCTCAACTTGAAAGTTTGGTATCCGATTTAAAGCATGTGGAATCCTTACAGCAAGATATAGCTAAAACCGGAAGAGAAAGCATTGATCATATAAATACTCTTGCCACAGAGATGAAATATTTCCGGTTGGAGCAACATGGGATACAGGGAGAAGATAATTACTCGGTAGACCTAAAAGAGATCATCCTGAATCATAAACGAATAGTTTTTAGCTCAAAAGCTTTCCTGCAAGGGAGAATGGAATTGCAACATCTACCGGAACCTACCCAACCTTGCCCTTTGGGGAATTGGATTAATCAGTTAAGAAACGATACTTCTTTACATCAAGAATTAAACCGTTTGGAGACAAAACATTCCGAACTTCATTCAACCTACTATGCCTTCTATCAAGACGCTCTTAAAGGAGAGAAAAAACAAGAGCTGGTACACACCCTGGAGAAACGATGGAAAGAGTTAATTTTGTTTCGGGAAGTAATACAAAAGGCAATGCTAGCTTTACAAGAAAAACACCAGCAAAACCAAGGAAAAATGTAACAAATGGTACAGGCTCCCCTAGTAAATTTGAGTACCTTGAAAAAAAATAACTTAAAAAACCAGGAGGGTTTTATGGCAGAACGGGCAAAGAGACTTCCGGACAATGTGCCGGGAAAATACTATGTAGATGAGAACTGCA
>JBDNDI010000157.1:0-6448 GCA_046719195.1 Spirochaetales bacterium
CCAAGGGATTTGCTCATATTTTAGGTCATGCAGGGGAAAATCGCCTGCTCCTCTCGTGTCCTATGTGCGGACCTCTTATTGTACCTAGGCCTGACACTAAAGACGGGGAAATACTCCAATGTCCGGTGTGTACCGGGAGGTTCATTGCCCACTTAAAAGGAGACACTTTCGAGGTAGAGTTTACCGGTTCAAAGAGTGGTATGTATGTTCCAAGACCGGACGATGCGCTGATCCAAACCGTTTTAAAACGAAAGCGGAAAACCCTAACCCTCGGACTCTCTGCATGAGGTAAGTTTTTCACCTAAAAACGGATTCGGACTTTTAAGCTAAGATCCCCCCGGCTACCCATTTGAAGGGGGCCAAGTTCACCCCTGGACCCTATTCCTAGCGCATGGGCATCTAGAAAAAGACGAAAAGTCAGAATAAGGGTCATTCCCTGAAAAGGCTCCTGTTCTACCGAAAGAAGGGGCACGAAAGAGCCATCTGATAGAGATACGGTATACCCCAATGAATAGCGGGTAAAATCATCCTGGCGATACAGTAAAGAACCCCCTAGGTAATGCTTGCCATACCGGGTATCTAGGGCGGCTTTGAGGCTTCCCTGATAAAAGTATTGGATTATCCAAATTGTCTTGCCAATTGATCCATCTACCCCCAGTGTTGCTTCTAACCCCCTTAGAGGATGCCCCTCCTCCTCGTACCAACGCCCTTCCCATAAGGCATCGGTATCCAAAGTGTACAAACCCTCTAGGGTAAAGGCCACGGGCCCGTCCCATTTGTAGGATACTCCCCATCGATGATCCGGGTATTTTTTCCCGGGCAAGGGCATTTGTACCGCATAGAGAGCTTGTAAACTTGAAGTAAGGCCATGCCATTCAAAGCTAACCCCTCCGAGACTTCCCGCTCCATCGGTTCGGGTAGGGTCGGGGCTTGCCACCACAAAAAAACCAAGATCTGTATCCTCCCATCCGTACAGGGTAATTCGAGAACCCAACACTCCCCGAGGCCGGGCATCCGGGGTAAGAGGATTCGGAGGATTGAGGAAATCCATGGGTCGCCAGATCAGCCCATATCCAAAGGGGATACGTAACAGTCCAGCTTCCCAGTCGTACTTAGAAAACACAAGTCGGTAATAGAGTCGTTCTAGTTCAAGCGAGGAGCCATAACCCGAACCTACCATTAAGGAAGATCGATAGAAGGAAGAAGAAGCTGCGCTTGATACATCCGTAGAGTATTCCCTATCTCCGCTACCGGAAACGGCAGAGGAGGTAGGGGAGAAAGTAGCTTGCTGTAAAAATACACCCGAAGCAGCTAGCAGATTTAGTGCTACATACACCTTACCCTGGGTGCCTAGGGGAGCTTCTAACCTGATATTGGCAAACTGTTCAGCCCCTATCTGCACCTCTTCGTTATCTGCAAAACCCGATACCCACACACTTTTTACCGTGGTGTCAGAGATAGCCGAAAACTGCCATCCCTTTTCTAGAGCCTGCGTAGCTTGCCTCTCCCCTACCCCTTGCATCGCTACTAATCCTTGCCCCGGTTCCGCACACAAAGTTCCGGGACTGGATACTAGACTTAATAATGTACAGAAAAACAAGCCCCATCCCAATTTTATGCCCATACTATTGTTTACCTTCGTATACGATGGCTTACCTTCGCAGGTTGCGCAGGCTGAAAACTGAGTCCGGTATATTAGCATCGAGTATTACATTGCGCATCTGAAATACGGTACGGCTATCCTTTCGAAGAAGGTCCCGCATTTGGAACTCTACCGGGAACAACCGGTTTCCTATCCGTTCGGATCGAAGGAGCCTGTATTCTTTCAATTTTACTCCGGAAAGGGCATACATCTCCGTTAACCTAACTTCTCCGGTACTTACGTCTATCCAGAGTTTCCGTTTTGGATAACTTTCCGTACGTTTTTTCGCAGTTAATTCTAGTACCCAACAATCCCTACCGTCTACAGCTTCTTTCCCTAATAGGGTGGGCGTGTAGCGGGCCGAGAGGGTTTCATTATCAATAGTATCTTCATAGGAAAGGTCCGAACCCATCATAGATTCTTTTAACAAATGGCCGGAAATTAGCATAACCGACTCGGTATCCGGAGAATACACATACAGCCTTCCCTCCCGCTTCAGATATTTTGTACCCCGATCTTCAGGATTCAGAAACTCTACATAGCTTTCCGTGCTACCCCGGGCTGAAGCTTTAAAGGTTTTTACAAAGCGTCTTCCTAAGTATTCGATAACCATTTGCCCTTCATAGGTGATAGAATCGTACACTTCGTTTGCATCTACCCAGGCAAGCAGTTCGGTAGCTGTGGGCTGGCTAGAAAAGGACCGGACCTGAGCTGGAAGCGGTTCTAGGCCCAAGACAAAGTAGGCTCCTAACAAAACCACTACTTTCCCTAGTCCGAAACTCCCCTTTGTATCTAACTGTTCTTTTAGGTTCATACTTTACCTTCATGTTTGATCATCTTCGTAATGCTTCCACAGGTTCTATGAAAGCACTTTTTAAAGAGGGGAAGATCGTGCATACTGCAGATACTACCACCCCAAATATAAACCCTTTAAACAATATGTCATACGAAAAGTGAAGAATAAGGGTTCCGGTGATAGGGAATTCCTTCATACTACCTCCGGTGAAAATCTCCATATCTAAAGGAAAGAGAGACCCGATATAGGTAGCCAATCCTCCCACAACTACCCCGCACAAAGCCCCCAATACACTCAACAGAAGGGCTTCAAAGAAAAAGACCAGTACAATCTCTCCTCGGGTCATACCTAAAGCCCCCATCATACCGATTTCTTTTATTCGTTCATGGATTACCATCAGTATGGTATTAATAACCAGGAAACTAGCTACAATTTGAAACACCCCAAAAATAATAACATAGAGAAAGGTGCTGCTGCGCAGGTACGAAATCCAGTAGTTTTCTGTCCACTGCCGGACAACCGTTCCCGGCCCTACGAGCTCCTGGATAACCTTCTTTACTAGATCCGATTGTCGGGCATCTTTTAAATACATAACCACTTGCTGAGTACTGTCACCCATCACAAGAATGCGTTGTAGCCTATCAAAGGGTACGATAATTACTCCCTCATCGTACTTTCGGTAATCGAATTGAAAGATTCCCACCACCTCGGGGTTCCAAAACTTATCGGAGAATTGAGCGGATACCAATTTTAGAGGAATCCGGTCTCCCACCCGAAGCCCTGCTTTCGTCGCAAAGGTAACTCCGATAACACAAGCGTTCTCACCCGTCCTAGGAAATCGGCCTTCCGTTAGCCCATTGCTCCGCTGAGTAAGATTAAAAGGATGTAGCTGGAGTTCCTGCTCCAAATTGATTCCCCAGACAATAGCATGTTTAATAACACTGTCGAATAGAGTAGCATAGGTTTGTATGCGTCCTACCACGGCATGTACTTCGGGCAACTGCTGTAACTGTTGAGCTATCTCCTGTATAGGGCGGCCCTCCAACAGAGGAAATTGTACAGGTAAATATTCTCGCTCTTCCTCATAGGTTTGGGAAACTAGGCTAATATGGCCGGTCTCAAAGGTGTGGACAACTTCTTCAATGCTTTTATACATTCCTTCAATCCAGCCCTGCATAAAAATGTTGAAAAAGACTGCCAACGCTACTGCGCAAATACAAAGGATTGTTCGTCTACGGTTTCGGTTAAGATTCCGATAGGCAATAAGGAGAAAAGAAAACCATCGTTTAGCTAACTGTTTCACTTTTGCCTCCCTATTCAAACCGTAAACTTTCCGTTACAGGCATACGTAACGCCCGCAGGGTGGGCAGGATACTTAACAGAGCAGCGATAAGAGTCGCGCCTAATCCTGAAGCAAAAATGGTTACAGGATTCCAGGCAGATCGGAAAAGGGAGGTTATCCGATACCCATAATCTCCCCCTAGCTCCCTTACCATGGAGGAGTAATCTATGCCGTAATTTACCATGGGGATATTCCCAATAACTCCTAACACCATACCAATGGCTCCGCCTAAGAAACCGATAAGGCCTGCTTCTACTAAATAGGATAGAAGAACCTCTCCATCGGTCATTCCTAAAGCCCGCATCATGCCTATTTCCTTAGTCCTCTCCAAAATAGCCATTAGCATGGTATTGGCAATTCCTAGTAAAGATAGAATAAACAACAGAAAGATAATAATTCGACTCGTAATATCGTCCTGTCGAGAAACCGCTATATAATCCTGCACATACTCTAACCAGCCGTAGATTTCTAGCTGCTCAGGCAAAGTAATGCCTGCTTGTTTTAACACTTCTCGAATTGCCAGAGGCCTTTCCTTTTTCCCCGGCAAAGTTCCATCTCTGGCATCTGCAGCTCGTATGATAATTTCCGTCACCTGTCCCTCTAGTAATAGACCTTCCTCCCCCTGTAGAACATCCAAGGGCAGGTAAGCTACGTTCCCGTTGGTTTTAGGGTTGGGGGAGTTAATTACTCCTACCACCTGGGCTTCTATCACCTGGTATACATGTCTAATCCTACCCTTTTCATCTTTTAGATCTATTACTGCAGAAATGCGCACATCCTCTTTACTCCGGGTCGTCAGATCGATTTTTAATTTCTCCGCAGCCAATAAGCCTAACGCTAACTCAAATTTACCGGGTTCAGGGAACCTGCCCTGTTCTAAATACTTTGTGTACCGAAGTACCTTTTGTTCGCGGGTCGGATCCACCCCATAAAAGACAATAGGAGCAGAGCCCTGGGTAGTATACAGAGTACCGGTAAATACCACCCTTGGAGCAGCTACGTACCCTGCTTTTTCCAAGGCTTCTATTAAAGGAAGCCATTCGGAGAATCCTTCGTAGAGGGGTAGGTCGTCTTTTTTCTCGAAATATGCCCGGGTTTGAATTTTCGCTGCTCCCATTTCATAGGAGACTATGTTCCGCCGGGAATCTAGATTCATGCCCAATAACCAGGCATCCATAAAAATGTATAATCCTACACTGATGGCTACACCGGTAATGGTAATGATGGACTTTACCCTATGCCGAGAAAGATTCCGAAATGCAATAGGCAGGATGTCCCGCAACAAATGTAAGGAGCTCTTAGTTTCATGGCCTTTATTGTCCCTCATCGTAACTCCTCACTTTCCACAGCCCCATCTCGCAGGTGAATAAGCCTTCGGGCAAACTCCATAACCATTTTGTCGTGGGTAGAAAAAAGAAAGGTAGTACCCTGGGTATGATTCAATTCAAGCATTAGGGAAAGAATTTCCCTTCCGTTTTTCGAGTCTAGGTTTGCCGTTGGTTCATCCGCGAGTACAAGGGAAGGTTGTTTTACTAAAGCCCGGGCTATGGCTACCCGTTGCTGCTGGCCTCCGGACATTTCTTTTGGTTTCCGGTTACCCATATCCTTTAACCCTACGGCCTCTAGAGCTTTCTCGGCCCGAAGGCGGGCTTCTTTTCTATCTATCCCTAAAAGGATTAGAGGAAAAGAAACGTTCTCCAAAGCTGTTAATACCGGAATCAAATTGTAAGCCTGAAAAATAAATCCAATACGATTTCGTCGAAGTAAGGCTAGTTCCTTTCGGGAAAGAGAAGAAACAGCGAGAGTTTCAATCCGTATTTCCCCTGCAGTGGGAACATCCAGACAACCTATCAGGTGAAGAAGGGTAGACTTTCCACTACCCGACGGACCTGCTATAGCCGTAAACTCACCCGCCTGAAAGCTTAAAGATACACTTCGAAGAGCGGGTACCTTCAGGCCATTTGTCACATAGTCTTTTCTAAGTTCCTTTGTTTCAACTATTGTCATTTTGCACGTCCTTTTCTATCCCATTACCCTCGGTACTAAGTACCTGGTTATTCCAAAAAGCTTCTTTCCCCAACAAGCCCGCTCCCTGCAAGCTTTTTACAAGATCACTCGGTACCACAAGATAGGAGTTCCCGGCCTGTAAGCCTTCGTTAAGCACCAGTAGTTTCCGTAGCCGCAGGGCTGTCCGGTCCGCTCCGTACAAACGAGAAGCTTCCACTAAGCGCCGGGCAGTTTCTATTTCCGCTTCTGCTAACTGGATTCTTCCTTTCTTTTCCCGTTCCTTCTGGGCGAGTCGGCTCATGGCATCCTGCAGTTCCTGGGGGATCTGAATGTCCGTAATCTCTATATGTTGCACGGTGATACCCCACTCGGTGGTTTTTTTATCCACCTCTCTTCGTATTTGTTCCTCTATCTTTTCTCCTTCGACTAAAAAAGCAGTAAGATCGTTCTTGCTTATAGCACTCCGCAGAGCTGTTTTTGCCGACAATACCACTGCTTCTTCGTAATTCTGCACCTCCAGGATGGCCTTTTCCGCATCCCATACCAGCCAAAAACACAGGGCATCTACCGTAACCGTTACCGAATCCCGGCTAAGGGTGGTTTCCGCAGAAAAATCTGTAACCCGGATGCGCAAATCAACTACCTGGGCAATACGGTCGAT
>JBDNDI010000158.1:0-6394 GCA_046719195.1 Spirochaetales bacterium
TTAGTTCATGCAGAAAAGCTGCCACATCCTCAAGGGTAACAGCGGAATTGGGAAATCCGAACCGAACATGTTTGTCGCCGCAAAAAGGATCTGACCGGTCTATGACACAATTAGCAATATGAGCATGAATTACCCAATCTTTGGCTGTTCGGACAGCCTGTCGAATGTCTTCGCCCAACTGTCTAAGGTGGCTAAGGTCCAAAGTTAAACCGACATTCGCACACTCAGCGGGAAGCGAGTTCAGGAACTGGACCGTTTCGCTAGTGGGACCCAGGAGTCTACATTGATCAAGTTCTCGATCGAAATTTTCCAAGTTGAGCCATATAGGGTTATTTGGATTCTTTTTAAGGGCGTATTTTGAAAGCTCAATAACCGATTGTCGAAACAGATTGATAGCTTCTTCTCGACGATTTATCCCTGGATCTGCACCAGAACAAAAAACAATCGCTTTTGCATCTAGATCGTAGGCTTCATCTATGTAACGTTTTACTGCTTCTAGTGCCTGGCGCCTTTTATCCTCTGAGAAGGCATGTAGGTTTAAGTCCTCTTTCCTGAGGAAACCTCCTATGCAATAGATACATTCCACCGAAGCTGTAGAAAAAGCATAGCGAAAAAGTTCTTTTTCTGTTTTATTCAGCTTCCACGCACCTTCGATTACATTATAAAAAGAATCCCGTAAAAGTTCTAGAGTTGAATCCAAAAAAGGTATCTCTGTGTGAGAGAAAGACACGTGATGGACAACTCCCGCGAAAAAATGATTGCCTTTTATATGTACCATGGCACTACCCTTCTTTTTCTATAGTTTCTGCTATTGCATCGCCCATCTGTTTTGTACTAGCATCTCCCCCCATATCTTTCGTTCTTACCACCCCTTGTGACAGAACTGTAGAAGTAGCATCTTCTAGGAGATCTGCAACAGCGGAAAGTCTTTGATCTGCATGCTGGGCAGCCAGCCATTTCAGCATCATGGCACCGGATAGTATAGTGGCAATGGGGTTTGCGATACTTTTCCCTGCAATGGAGGGAGCTGTACCGTGAGCGGGTTCAAACATCCCGTAGTGATCTCCCACATTCCCCGATGGGGCAAATCCAAGACCGCCAACTAATGCCGCACCCAGATCGGAGAGGATATCTCCATGCATATTTTCAGTTAATAGGATATCAAACCAATCGGGTTGCAACACCATTTTCAGGGCTGCAGCATCAATGAAACAGTGATCTTTCTCAATAGAGTTGTATAATTCCCCTACTTCATCAAATACTTTTCGAAAAAGAGCAAATCCTGCCAACACGTTGCTTTTATCCACACAGGTTACTCTCTTTACCCCATCGAGGGGCGAACCCGAGCCCCGTTCGCATAAACGAAATGCTACATGGGCAATTCGCTCCGAAGCATGCCGGGTTATCACCATGGGGTTCACAACAACACTATCATGCAAGGATACTGCCGCATTTCTAGAAGCATAAATTCCCTCTGAGTTCTCTCGAACAATTGTGAACTTTATACTTCCTGGTTTTCTATCTTTTAAAGGTGAGAGCCCTGGACTCATCAAAGTGATGGGGCGAATCGCCGCATACAGACCTAAGCGTTGCTTAAGATCCCAGGAAATGGATATACCTGTCCCATCGGATAGTTTTACATGGGGTAAACCTGTCGCACCTAAAAAAATGGCATCTGCTTCCGCACATATTCGGAAGCTTTCTTCTGGAAAATGATTTCCCGTCTGAAGAAAACATTCAGCGCCTGCTGGCGCCTCTTTAAAGATAAGTTCTGGCTCTTTCCTTTTTGAGATGGCAGCTTTGAGAACTTTTATGCCTTCTTCCATAACTTCGGGTCCTATGCCATCTCCGCGAATCACAGCGATAACGTATTTGCCTTTCTGTAATTTCTCCATGATTGCTCCTATTTACACCCGGACAGGTTAGTTAACCACTAGTCAGCCATCCTGATTCCTCAAGATGCTGCAAAACCTCCTTCTCGGACCTACGAATGTTCTCCAGCACAATTTTTTCCGCATACTCTTCATTCCTTTCTAACAGAGCCTTTAGGACCTGCTTGTGTCCAACGATTGATTTATCGATCCATTCTATCAGGGCATTCTCTTGTATGCGGGAAAGGCTACGTGCTTGCTTTATTCTAAGCCAATTGTTGAAAATTAACTCAGACAGAACTGGATTCCCCAATTTAGAATAAAGAGTTCGATGGAACTCACCATCAATTTCTTTCGCGTGTTTTACATCAAATACTGACATTTGTTTTAATTTTTCCTGCTTTTCAATGATTTCACTCAAAGCTGAAAGGAGAGCATTATCGCATCTCTGCACGACAAGTCGGATAGCCCCACCTTCCAGTACACAGCGAGTCTCATACAGATACGAAAGGGTATTTCTGGAAACGGGAGCTACGAAAATACCTTTCCGGGGAATATTTACGGCTAGGCCAATGCTGACAAGATATAAAAACGCATCTCTAACAGGGATTCTAGAAACCCCGAAAAGATCTGCCATTGCTTCTTGTTTAAGCTGATCCCCCGGACGCAACTCCCCATCGTAAATCATTTCCATAAGACTCTGCGCAATGACTTCGCTTGCTTTTTTAATACTATTGATTCGATTTTCTAGATCTAAATTTTCATAAGATGGTTTTTTTACCAGTACATCTAACTCATTCATTTAACCCTATTGTATACTCATATACTGTATTCTGTCAATACTGTATACAGAAGAATTTTAATAATATTAGATGGAAAGCAAGAAATTTTAAAGGGTACCCCATTAAACTTTTAACGGGGAGGATTCGAATCTACTGTACCGGGGATGGTCTACACCTTTGCATCCTTTGATTTTATTATGGAAGAATTTCGCGATACTCTGAATACATCCCTAGAAGCATTTAACCGCCGCGTATTATGGAAAGATGCTTTCGCTCGAGCCACTGGTGCATTGGAATTGGAAAAATGAACTTTACATCTAAAAGGGTACGTTTTACCCTTCTCCTATGGTTCTTTTTAGAGTGATCTTGATTAGTTTCTTTATCTTTGGATCAGGTCCTCTTTTTCCTCAAGCACTCCAGAAAAATGAGTCTAAGGTGCTCCGTATCTCTTTGGAAAACACGCCTATCCACGTTCAAGTAAGGAATATTCAAAAATTTGCTGAGGAGGTGGAAAGGCGTCTTTCTCCTGGATTAAAGGTAGAGGTGTATCCAGAGGCACGTTTGTTTAGAGATAGGGACGTTCTTAATGCCGTACATACGGGGAAGATTGAGATGGCTGTACCAGGAACGTGGAATTTGGAACCTTTCGTGCCCGATCTAGGGTTATTCCTCCTTCCTCTTTTCTATGGAAGATCCGCGGAAGAAAGTCACCGTCTTTCGGACGGCATCGTGGGAGAAAAAATTCAAAACAACTTGGAACGACTCTATAATGTACAGGTGCTAGGGAATTGGATGGATTTAGGGCATGCCCACGTATTTACTTTGCAGCGGTCCATTAAACGATTGGAAGATTTTAAGGGGTTGCGTATTCGTGTAGCAGGGGGCAAGGCAAATGAGCTGAGATTGTTCCACCTAGGGGCGAATGCAGTTGTAATCCCCTGGTCAGAGCTTTTGGAGAGATTAAAAACCCGTATGGTGGATGGAGTTCTTTCTACCTATGAAACGATTAGAAGTGCCGAACTTTGGAAGTATGGTATTCGGTATGCCTTTGAAGATAATCAATATTTTCCTATGTATATTCCCTTAGTGAGCCGAACCTTTTGGAACCAATGTAGCGAAGAAGAAATACGGGGTCTTAAAGAATTGTGGAGGAAGCACACCGAACAACAGAGACAGGAAGCCTTCTTCGCACAACAAGAAGCGAAGCAGGTATTTATACAGAATGGAGGCACTGTATTCATACCACCAAAGGAGGAGACGATACGAATCCGTCAATACCTACTTCAAGCTCAAGCAGCCATAGTACAACAGTTAGGCATCTCTTTAGACCTAATTTTGTTGGGACAAAGAGGTTTATCCCCCTGAAAAAGATACTAGGTAAAAAAGTAATTCACCGACTAGCGGGTTTCCTACTAGTCTGTCTGGTGTTCTATCCCTTTTTTAGATATCTGTCTTATGTGAATAGCCGTGATGTGGAGGTAGGGCTTCGTTCAGAATCTATTGTGCATTTAAAAATTATTTCTGAATATGTGAACTCTCGGTTGCATCACTATGAAATTCTTTTAAATACCTTTCCTAACTTGAATCGGTTGGATGCATTACTTTCATTAATGCATTCTGATATTTCGCGTTTGAAAGAAGTTCATAATTTCTTTATTCTTACGAGGGATGGAGTTGTAGTTGAAGCCTGGAAAAAGCCAGAGGCTTGGGAACTGGACATACCCTTACAAGAATCCCTCGGCTTTTCTTGTCATATTGTATGTTTTGACGGGAACGGTTATCTCAAACTGGTTCAAAGATTTTTTAATCACCCGGGACAACCAGCTGTGGTTGTGATTTTGAAAACAATAGAGTTGCAGCCTGAACATTTCCTTGTTCCCAATCCAATAGATGGAATCTTTCTATGGGATCCTCATGGATATTCCAAACCTCTGTTTCGTAACCCGTTGCTTTCTGCAGCCTCCCCTTCTGCAGACGATGCATTACCCTTCCTGTCCATAGGGAAAAAAGGGACGGGTGTCGAATTATTTGAGGATCGCCTATTTGCTTGGGACATGCTGCGTAACTTTCCGTTGGGAGTTTTTATTATTTTTAATATTCAAGCAGCTAAGAATGCAGAGCGTTCGTTTCTTTTTTCCCTCTATCTGGCTGGATACGGCTTAATTACTGTGCTATACCTAGCGGGATATTGGATAATAATTCGCGTAAATGAAGCGAAGAGACAGTCAAAAGAACTGGAAAACCACCGGGCAATCTTGCGGGAAATCCATCACCGAGTAAAGAATAATATCCACACAATTACTAGTCTTCTAGACCTCCAAGCGTACTCTACCAATAACCTAGAGGCGAAAGAGGCGTTACAAACGGCAATAGGGCGGCTACAGATTATCGCGTCTCTCCATGAAGAAATGTACCGTCAGGATTCCTTTGAAAGGGTTCCTCTAAAAGATTACCTAGAAACTTTGATTCATTTTATGAAGCACTTATACGATACAGAGCAGAAGGAAATTAAAATCGAAAGCAACATCGATCCTACGATTTGCCTTAACTTTAAAACTACCCAGAGTTGTGGGTTGATTGTACATGAACTTATCACTAATTCGGTGAAATATGCTTTCCCCCAGGGCAGAAAGGGTACAATTCGTATATCCCTGCATCAAGAGCTGAAGGACTTAATACTAACTGTAGAAGATGATGGGGTGGGATTTACGGGAGATCCCCATAAACTTCCAGGGTTGGGTATGGAAATAATTCAATCCATGGTAAACCAACTGAAAGGTACCCTTCGCTTTGAAAGTATTGGAGGGTTCCGGACTATCCTGCAGATTCCCATGCAAACATCTACCCTAGCGAAGTAGCATACACCCTTGCTTTGCTCCATACTCCAAGGCAGACAAATCCGACTGGGGTGTCTTCTTCCGGCTTCTGAACGATAAGGAAACTGAACGATCGAAATATATTAAAACACGAATCCTTTTTGGGCTGCCTTGGCTGACCCAAATCTTCGCGAAGGATTCGGCTTAAACAAGGCCGCCAGGTGCAGGAATTAAAAGCAATTCGGTTGCAGGGCATGTAAACGGATGTCCATGTTTTTGGGAAATTCGGTCCGCCGTATTAGGGCCCCCATAATCCACTATTGTGAAATATTAAATACTTTTTCATACTATTTTAATCCTTTATTAATATACGCGAATTAAAAAATCCGTATGCAGGATCTTTCCCCCAAACCCATAGAAAATGGATTACAAATTTTCACTTCTAAAGACTGTTTTAAAATCCTTCAAATCACCGATCTACACCTCGCAGAACGATATGTGTTAAAAGTATCCCAGCTTCGCCGACTTAGAAAAATAATAGACCAGATACAACCCGATCTTATCGTTAATACAGGGGACTTCTTTTGCCGCCGAAGGATCTTTCCACCTCGTTTCATCGTAAGGCTTTTTAACGCTATTATTGGCAAGGACTATCCTTGGACCTTTGCCTGGGGAAACCATGATTGCGAAGCCTTTCGTAGAGGGCTCTGGTTTACGCGGGATGACTGGAAAGAAGCCTTCTGTAAATTTGAACACTTTCTGGCCCACACACACAATTGTCTATACGTACCTTCAACCGATTTTATGGAACACTGGGAACTTCTAAGCCCAGAAGAGGTAGAACGGGAAAAAGAGGCGCTGATGTTGCCTGTGAAGAACGGGAAGGGTAAGGAATGTTTTGATGGATTTTATGGCGGTAATTTTA
>JBDNDI010000159.1:0-6373 GCA_046719195.1 Spirochaetales bacterium
GAAAAAATGAGTATGAATGGACGATCAACGAACTGGCGGATCTGATCATCATCGAGCGCATTCCGGCAAATCAGGGAAGATAAATTTATTGGAAATTCTTACTCATATATCTGAAATTAACCGAGTACATGCCCAGAAAAAACAGATTTCCCTTTCCTTCCTGCCCCCAAAAAATCCGTGCTGGATTCAAGGGGACAAGCTAAAATTAGAGCAAGTGTTTCAAAACCTTGTTGGAAACGCCCTTAAATTTACCCGACCTGGGGGAAAGGTACATATTTTTGTAGAAGATACAGATTCTGCTGTTTCCGTTAGGATTCAGGACACGGGGATCGGTATTCCTAAAGAGGAACAATCTAAACTTTTTACCTCTGCCCACAAGGGAAGACCTGGCACCCTAGGGGAGCGATCTACAGGATTCGGTCTTTTAATTGTAAAACGTATTGTAGAAGGACACAGGGGAAAGCTTGAGTTTGAAAGTACAGAAGGGATAGGAACCACCTTTACTGTAACTCTACCTAAAGAGCAAGAATAGTTTGACTTCTTACCTGTATTGATCTAAATTTAGTGTATAATCCATCCTTCCAGGAGGTTTCTATGGGTGAAAAGAAACTGTACAAGAAGGAGAGTAAAAAACCCCCACAGAAGTCCATTAAAGAAAAGCGCAGGGAGAAAAAAGAAAAGCACAAACAACAGACGAATGTACCCAATAGTTAATCGGGGATGAACTCGGCGAAAGGGGAGGAGGCTTTTATCCTTCTCCCTTGTTTTTTGTTTTGCTACGCTGCTCCTACATTTCAACTAAACTATGTTCTTGTAAAAGCTCTTCAGGAATGTCAGGCCGTTGAAGTAAGACTTCGGGATTTTCTACAAAGTTTTTAAACATTTCTATGCCCTTTGCAGCATAAAACCCTTCAGAAATCCGATCGTCGAAGGTGTATTTCATAGTTAAAAGATCCTCTACTACCGGCACTCCTCCTTCTCCCACCACAAACCCCTTGCGGAGTTTTCCTATAACAGCAAATATGGAAGCATTACCCCATTCATAGAGGTGATGGTACGGGGCATCTAAGCCAACACTCCCTAAATTGGCAACATACACGCTAGTGTAGAGGGGGTCTAAACGAAGCATCTCAGAAGGAGCAATACCAAAGTAATCCAAAGCCTTGAAAGCCCATATAATGAGAGTCAAAAGAAAACGGGGTAACTTTGTAAATAATTCTATTTCATGGTCGCTTTCATTACCCGATAGATCTCGTGCTTTTGCAATTTCCAAGTTAACTTTATCGATAACCTCTTCTAGGGTATCAAAGGGACTGAAGGTAATTTTAACATTAGTTTCTAATCCTTCGTCGGTGAGTTCCTTTTTTACGATAAATGAGAGCTGAATTCTATTTCTCTGATAGATTTTTTTACCTGAAATAAACCGGTTAAGTTGAGGCCGGAAAGCAAGGGCCCGGACGATTCCACATAAAATTACATGAAATAGAGTTAACCGCCTTCCTTTCCCATTGTTTTCTTTATTGTACCTCCGGATGAACTCTATAGCCTTCTTCATCCGTAGCTCATGGGTAAAGTATACGGCTGATTCGTTTCGACCTTTCATGACATACGGATTAATAATCCGGAACGCCGGGAGCCCTTTTATTAATGTACCATCGTACCGTTTTCGAATGCCCATAATCAGCCTCCGGCCGAAGTATACGGCTCTCCTTTATTCACCGTCAAGAGTATGGAGGGAAGTAAGAAAAAAAGAATAGAAAAAATTGCCGTCTCCCCTAGAAGACGGCAATTATACGGTCTAAGTTCGATCGGCAGAGTTTACGTGCCTAGTTACCGCCACACGTATTTGCGGAAGGTTACACTAGGATCTTTTGAAATTTCCTGTGCGGATCCATCGTAACTACTTACATTTTTATATTCTAACATTTCATGTAGAACCCACCAGACTGCAGAACAATACACACCGGAATTGCAGTAGGTTATATACTTCTTGTCTTGATCTAATCCTAGAGCAGAGAAAAGTTCTTGAATATTGCTCTTAGAGGCAAAATTCCCTTCCGCAGTATAAAACCAATCGGATGGTGTGGGATAAGCGCCAGGAATATGTCCAAATTGAGCTACAAAGGCAGGTTTGGATCGACCAAAATAATTATCATACGGTCGGGAATCTAGCAGGATAGAAGTACCGGAACTAATTGCTTGTTTAACATCTTCTATACTGGCTAGATAATTTTTACGAACAGAAACCTTGAAGTTTCCTTTTGGCTTGCGTACCATATCGGTTGCCACAGGTTTTCCTGCCTTAACCCATCCTGCCTGTCCGACATCTAGCACTGCTACATTATCTAAACCGGCATACGCTAGCGTCCAGGCAATTCGGGTAGCAAAGTGAAACCGGGAAACTCCCTCGGACTCCACTACCACTACCCAGGAATCTTTTGAAATTCCGGCCAACTGAATTAAGTCTTCCAAATCATCCGGTTCTGGCAGTTCTGCAGCTAAGTCTTTTTTCGTTATGGCCCAGCTATTATAGAAACTATTCACCGCACCCGGAACATGACCGGTGCGATAATCTTCCACCTTCCGGACATCCAGGACTAACAGCTTGGGATTGTTTAAATTGGCTTCTAACCAGGCTACATCCACTACAGCAGGTATGTCCCGGGCAAAGATTCCCCCACCTGCAAACAGGGTTAGAATCAACATTCCTAAGAGAATTCTACTAGTTTTCATTCATCTCCTCCTACAATAAACTAGATTCAATATTTTTTATATACTTTTTTTATCTATATTGCAATACTGAATTAAGGAATGAAGGCGATTCACGGCATAATCGACCATTTTCTCAAAATAGAATTTACCTTTTTCTGCTGTGGCCTTTGAAGGGTATCCCCATACCCCACCGGGACAAAGAGTCTTCATAGAAAAATGAGACAAATCGGGCCTCGGAAGATCGGGAACATAATCTTTTGCTTTTTCCATTCGCACGGAATCGGCCTGTAGATAAAGCAAAAGCGAAGTCTCCACCTCACAAGCATGGACATTCTTCTCCATAACCTCCCCAAGCGGACTGTAAGCATCTATATAAAAAAATTTGGGGATTCGACCTTCTAAATTCCATTCTCTAACCGTAGGGATCAAAATAAAGTTCCCACCGTGGCAGTTCAGAAGCGCACAATACTTCACCTTCCAAAGGGATAGGGACTCCCCTATGTCCTGAATAATCGAACGGAGGGTTTGAGGTTTTAAATATACGGTTCCCGCAAATCCACGGTGTACGAGGGAATCGGAATACGGGATAGCGGGTAAGAGAAAAGCTTGTATCTGTTCCGCTACTCGAAAACTAACTTCCTGAGCAATCAAATAATCTGTACTAATGGGAAGATGGTCTCCATGCTGTTCAATGGCTCCCACTCCTAGTATGGCAAGAGAGGGTGGATTTTTTTCTAGTTCGAAAGTGTAGTTGCTAGTATTCATGTCCGCTGACCTGCGATTTATTTACAATAGAGAAGCCGATTCCCTGTCTAAGTATATGTAAGTTTCCGGATGTAGTTTTAACGCCGAGGCAGGATACAGGGGCGATACTTCCCTACCTTCTGCCAAACAATTATGCACTGCCTCCGCCTTTCGTTTTTCGGGAACAATACCTAGAATTGTTTCTGTTTTAAGTATTTGCTTGACAGACATGGAAAAAGCTTTCTTCGGTACGGCCTCTAGATTCGGGAACCAACCTTCCCCCACCTGCTGTTGCCGGCAGCGCTGATCCAGTTCTACAATCAAATAGGGTTCTTCGGTTTCGAAATCCGCAGGAGGATCGTTAAAAGCTAAATGACCATTTTCTCCAATACCAACAAAAGCAATATCCATCGGAGCTTCAGAGGCTAAGGCACATAAGCGCTTCCGCTCCGCCTCAGGGTCCTTTGCTATTCCGTTGATAAAATGAACGGCTTTAAAAGGTAAAGGATCTACAATTTCCCGTTGTATATACCCTACAAAACTCGCGGGATGCTCCTTCCCTAGACCCACATATTCATCTAAATGAAAAAGAACTACACGGTTCCATTCCACATCCTTTCGCTGCCGAAGATAGGCTAAAAACTTAAGCTGGGAATTACCCGTAGCAGCAATAAGGCGAACCTCTTTTTTCTTTGCCAATGCCTGCTTTAGGACCTGAGCTGCTTGCTCGGCAGCGGTCTGAGCTAATTCTTCCTGTGTATTGAATACTAACAGTTTCATCTATCCTTCCTTACAGTGATACGGTTTTTTCTTCCCGGTTGGATCGGTATAAACCATCGATGATACGAAGAACCTCAAAACCCGCTTCTACCGTAGTGCCCCGGGCCTGCTCTTCCCTTCCTTGCAAACAAGCTAGGAAATGGGCTAATTCGTTCCGGTAGCCTAGAGACTCAAACTCATTTACCGCTGGCTTTGTCCATCCATAGGTAAACTCAGCCTTTTCTACAGCATAAGAAAGGCCTTTCTTAGAGAAAACTGTAAGGGGGTTACCAAATGTTAAATCTACCCGGATTCTTCCTTCCCGGCCATAGATCTCTACTACATCTTCCATTCCGCCTGTAGTAATATAGTTTCCTTCCACAAAGGCCCGGGTTCCATCCGCATAGAGAAGGAATCCCGCGGCCCAGTCTTCTCCTTCTATTTGGGAATGCACATAGTTATCCTTTCCCCCTCCATTACAAAGCCCCACCACTTTCTCTGGCTTTCCTAAAAGATGATAGAAATAGCCTATTGGATGCACACCTAAATGGATTAAAGCCCCTCCCCCACAATACTGTATGGTTTTGGCATAAGGACTATGGGATCCATTGTGAGTTTCTTTGCCCTTAAAATAAAAGGGCTTTCCGATTCCATCTTCTTTTAAAATCTGTTCTGCTCGAATTAAGGCCGGAGCAAAAATCCAGTCCTCCGCATAAAAGAACTTTGTATTGGTTTTCTTTTGGGTTTCCACCACCCTTTCTGCATCGACTAGAGTTGTGGCAAAAGGCTTTTCGCAGATTACTGCCCTGCCTGTTTCCATAGCCTGAATTGCCGTGTCCGCATGGAGATAGTTGGGCAAACAAATGTCAACAACCTCTACTTCCGGGTCAGCCAATAATTCGGCGACCAAAGCGTAAGCTTTAGCAATACCGTACTTTTTCACAAAGGTTTCCCTTTGTTCTGGATTACGAGCAGCAATAGCCACTACCTCCACACCCGCTAAGGATTTCCACACTTCGGTATGGAAAGAAGCAGCAAACTTGGAGCCCACTATACCTATCTTTACAGGTTTCATTGTATCTATCCTCCTGCCTGCTGCATAGAAAAAGCCCCTTTAGGGCACAAATCTACACATGTAGAACAAGCTAAACATTTGTCGGTATCGATCTGGGGATGTCCCTCTATTGTAGGCGAAATAGCTTCACAGTGGCCGATCCGGAAACACAGGCCACAGCGGCTACATTTTACATAGTCTACCATCGCATATCCAGAGTGAATCTTTAAATCCTGCGCTGAAACGATATTTTTGTGTAACAAGTCTCTAAAGTCGTAAATAGAAGTGTACCCCATTTCCTGCATATAGGATTTTAATTCAGAAAGGAGTTTAGGAAGGAATGAAAAACCCCGGAGCATAGTTTCAGTACAGATCCAGATTGCATCTGCCCCTACTAGAATTTGATGCACCGCGCTTTCCATGTCACTGACCCCTCCAGAGGCAATAATGCAGGCCTCTTTGCCTAAAGCCTTCCGCATTTGGTAGGTATCCCGCAGAGCCAAAGGCCGTAGCCACGGGCCGGACATACATCCTAAGGTAATCTGGTCTTGCAGACGGTAGATGGATTTTAAAGGTTTTCGAATATCAATTTCAGGTATGCCCAAACGGTTCCCTGCATGACCAACCGCACTAGCTCCAGCCTGTAAAGCCCTATACGAAGCCGCAGCTAGTTGATTTCCCTCAGGACTAAACTTGGCTATAACCGGCACAGAGACAAAAGAGACAACCGCCTCAATTACCCGGGGTAAGACCTCTAAGTCATTTCCTAAACTCGCCCCGGTTTTTTTTACTGTAGCATCCCCGGTACTAGCAACATTGTAAGACATATTGGGGCAACAAAGGTTTAGTTCAATAGCATGGGCACCTGCCTCTTCAAACTGTTTTGCTATGTGTCCCCAACCTTCGTAATCTTCTCCATCGTAGGTAATATTGGGCAGTAGAATAAATTGATCGTTTGTAGCTGCTCGCCCTTGTTCAAGAAGTTTTAAAGCTTCCTGAGTGGTTAACCGTTTTTCTGCTGTAAACATATGGTATCCTTGTTTCCGGAACCACCGGTATCGGGGCGGAAAACTTAAGTAGGGAAAAGGCTCAAGAGCTAATTTT
>JBDNDI010000016.1:0-16258 GCA_046719195.1 Spirochaetales bacterium
TGTGTTCTACCCGCCTTTTAATTTCTGGATATAGATCTTTCCCTTGCCTGCTTATTTCTAGAAGCCAGGCCATGTGATTGATTCCAGCGATTTTCCAGTTTAACTCAACCTCGGGTACTTCCAACCCAACTTCTTCTAATAAGGTTCGCGCACACACCTGTACGGAATGGCAGAGCCCCACAGTTTTCACCCCACTCGCCTTTAAAAGGGCTCCTGTGACAATTGCCATCGGGTTTGTGTAGTTCAATAACCAGGCTTCTGGACACACTTCTTCCATATCCCGTGCTATTTCCAGCATCACCGGTACGGTTCGTAGTCCCCGAAAGATTCCCCCTATGCCAAGGGTATCCCCTATAGTCTGCCGGATCCCATACCGCTTAGGTACTTCAAAGTCGATTACTGTAGAAGGTTCGTATCCCCCCACCTGGATGGCATTCACTACATAATCGGCACCAAATAGGGCCTTTTTCCTCTGCTCTATACCGCAATAGGCAGTTATGTGAGCTCGTCCCTCGTTCCCGTTCGCATTCAGGATATCTAATATCCGCTTCGAATCTTCTAACCTCTGGGGATCGATATCATACAAGGCAATTTCAGCCTCTTTTAACGAAGGAGTGAGAAGACAGTCCCCTAGTACATTCTTGGCAAAAATGGTGCTACCTGCTCCTAAAAAGGTTATCTTAGGCATACGGGTACTATAATGGAATCGGAATGAGTTGGGAAGATCTCCACTCTTGCACCTTGCAGCCCTTCCCAGTACTATCGAGACACCATGAAAGATCTTACCGAGGGGCCAGAAGGCTCTCTTATCCTCCGTTTTGCCTTACCCATGCTAATTGGAAACCTGTTTCAGCAATTCTACAATATGGTGGATAGCTGGGTGGTGGGAAACTTTGTGGGGAAACTTGCTCTTGGGGCTGTAGGCGCTGCCTTTCCAATAGTTTTTTTTATGATCGCTCTCACTACCGGCATTACTATGGGGGCAAATATACTTATTGCCCAAGCATTCGGCGCAAAACAGATGGAGCAGGTGCGGGCCATTATTGACACCACCTACCTTGTTCTGCTTTGGGCAGGGGGCGCACTAAGTGTTGCAGGAGTGCTGGGGACGGAGGCAATTTTACGAGTCATGCAGATTCCCCAGGAGGTATTTCAGCTTGCTAGTGATTACCTCCGAATAATTTTCGGTGGATCTATTGTTATGTTAGGATACAATGGAATAAGCGCCATTTTACGGGGTCTAGGGGATTCAAAAACCCCCCTATACATGTTAATCCTTGCCACGTTATTAAATATAGTTTTAGACCTTTTATTTGTATTAGGTTTTGGATGGGGCACCCGGGGGGTAGCCTGGGCTACGGTTATCAGCCAAGGGGTATCTGTTGTTGGTTCTGTATGGTACCTGAATCGCACCCATCCTGTACTCCGAACAAATTTTCGCCATGTAAGGTTTCATTCCTACTTCTTCCGCTTAAGCCTAAAACTCGGTGTACCTACCGGTGCTCAGCAAATGCTCGTGTCCTTTGGGATTATGTTTATGACTGCCATCGTAAATAGTTTTGGTTCAGATGTCTTGGCAGGTTTTGCTGCAGCTAGCCGAATCGATTCTTTAGCAGGGCTTCCGGCCATGAATATAGGACTGGCAATTTCTTCTTTTACCGGTCAAAACTTAGGAGCGCGGCAGCCCGAAAGAGCTCGAAAAGGGTTTATCGCTGCCCTACGGATCGCCTTTAGTATTACAGCTTCAGTTGTCTTCCTCATCCTATTATTTAATAAAGAGTTAGTAGGAATCTTTACAAAAGATCCGGAAGTGATTCGGATCGGTTCCCAGTACCTGCGTATTGTCGCTCCCTTCCATTTTGTATTCACCCTTATGTTCATCACGAATGGAGTAATCCGGGGAGCAGGAGCGGTGATGGTTCCCTTTCTTACTACCCTTCTTGCCATGTGGGCTATCCGGGTACCTGCCGCCCTATATTTTTCCACTGTTTGGGGTGTTCCTGGTCTTTGGTACTCCATGCCTACAGGTTGGATCGTGGGAACCCTTGTATCCCTCCTATACTACCGAAGCGGCCGGTGGACGGAAAAAGCTCTCCTTCGCCCTTCTGGTACCCCCTAGACGAAGCCGCATATCTGTGCTCACGTGCCTTGCTTCTCCTGGTGCAACACCTAGATGGCACTATCTATCCACATCCCCAACGGTTTTTTCATTCAAGCCAATAAACCTCGCATAGAAACGGGGAAAACTGGTATACCCTGAGGATTCCTTGCCACCTCGAATACCGTCCCAAGCAGTTTAAACGGCTTTACCCTAGGCATCTTTACAACTTATTCATTTTTACCTGAGCTAGGAACCGCATTACAACCCATACTCTTCCAACAATACTTGTTCCCTGTCCAGTAAAGGTTCCATTGCTTCTACAAATTTGCTTTCTTCTAAGGGAATATCTGCTAGCTCCTCCTGGATTCGATCTATCCAATCTACTTCCCGTTCTTCTAGTTGGAGAATCCCTGATCGATAAGCCTCGGCTATCATCGTCATTCCTTTTTGAGCTCCCCGAACAGCTCCTTCAAGATAGGAGTTCCCTTGGACAATTTCTTTTGAGATGGAGATTACCATTTCAGGGGCTAAAATATAGGCTTGGGGATCCAGATGAACATCACTTTCAACAAAAAGCCGCTGCAGCTCCCCGGCAGAACCTAGTTTTAGGGCTGTATTCATAAGTCGGGTATCATACTCCAATTGCTCCAGGTAAGCCGTAGGAGCCATTCCGGAAAGGAGTTTTGTGTTAGCCACTGATTCGTTGGACCATAGATCCGCTGCTGCCGCTGCCACGTTACCTACCGGACTAAAGTGAGCACAGGCTGCAGTTTTACCTTCCATGGAAATAGGTAATCCAGTAATGGTCTTTAAAAAGGGCCCTTCATATCCGCAATCTTTGTCCGGCCCCTGGGCTCCCTCTTCGATAGCTACCAGGGTACGTACCACGCTAACGATCCGAACCATTGCAGCAAAGACCTTGGGAATGTACTTTTTTTCTGCTAGCACCATAGCCGTATTTCCAAACCCACAAGCTGTATCCCCGCCCGGAATCGTATGAGTCCTGCGGGCAATATCTACAATATGTCTCCAAAGAAATTGCATATCCCGCACCCCTAGCACGGCTAAGGCAAACACTACCCCTTTCGTATCACAGTTTACTAGTGCTTCATCACATACCTCTTTTCCCCCTGTACTTTCTATGGACAGGAAATTCCCACCAGCCTTTGCGCCCTCTTCAAATAGCTGGAACATAGACTCCAGGTATTTACTGGAACGCATTTTTACCGGTCGCTCGAAATCCCTCGTGTCATTAGGCGTCAAACGAAGTTCACTTTTAAGGTTATATTTATGATAGTACTCTTCACAGACTTCATTCATTATCTTTACTAATTCTACACCCCAAACCGGATGTAAGGTCATTTCTAGCAACGTTTCAAACTCAAGAACTACCCCTTCCATATGAAGGTCTAAAGCCCGCTGTAAAGCATCGGTAACAATGCTACGGTACTGTTCGCGCACTTCCCCAAAGGTTGCTTCCGAAAGGGTCATGGGGGGAAGGGTAAAGTTTAACTCAGGATACACCTTTCCCGCTCCGATAACCAAACCCCGTGGAGAACACACCGGTTTTTTGCTTTGACCAAATATTAATTCCCTAGGATTAGAAATAGCTAAATCCTTAAACATCATATGTGTCCGCACCATACTTTTACCTCCCCTACTTTAAAATATTCTCCTCCCTTTTTACCTCCTAGGTAAAAAGGGGCTTCCACCCTTTGGCTGTGCGTCCCTTTGCTTCCTTATGGTGGCCCCTTATGGTGACCTCCGTCCCTCAAAAGGCTAAATCTATAGTATCACGATAGGAATTGTTAATATTGAAAAATAAAAGGATTTTTAGTAAATTTTTGCAACGAGTTTCAGCGGATTTAGCTGGATTGCCCCAGATGAAACCGAATTCTGCTAGATTGAAAAGATACGGGAACAGATATAGAGATTTTAGAATTTGATACAAAAAAAGCGGGCTTTATTTTATCAACAAAGCCCGACCTTCTTTACAGAATACCTAGGAGTAGATTTGGATTTACTGTTTATTTACCGGGAATTGGGGGCAAAGCTCCTCCTGGAAGAGGGGTTTGTTCTGCTGCTTTTTTAAAAGGAGCGAGTTCTTCTTCCGTAGCATTTCGAACTTCTACAATTTGGATATCGAAAGTTAGGTCTTTTCCCGCTAAAGGAGAGTTGTAGTCGATAAAAATGTTATTTTCATCCATGTCTTTAATCCGCACCGGAACAGGCCCGAACATCGTTTGCGCCATCAGTTGCATACCAATTTCGGGTTTAATTTCTTTAGGAAAATCCTTGCGTGGGACTGGGATAACCATCTCTTCATGGTAGGGGCCATATGCATCCGCTGCAGCTACTTTAACGGTTTTTTTATCACCTGCCTTCATCCCTTGCATCTGGGCTTCTAGACCTGGTATAAGCTGGCCTACTCCATAAATAAAGGATAAAGGCTCCTTGCCTTCCGAAGAATCGAATACGGTGCCATCATCTAACGTTCCTTTATAGTGAAAAGTTACGTGTTTTTCTTTTTCGATGACGGGTTTTTTTTCACAACTTGCTAGGGCTACTATTAATAGAGCAAAACCTATTGGGAAAATCCATTTTTTCATATATACCTCATAAAATAATCTTAAGTCTAAATATAATAAGTTTATGTTTTTAAGAATACCCCCCTTTACGAAGGATAACCCTATTATCTCCCCTTCGTTTTACCCAACCGTCCCTCTCCATTCGGTTTAACAAGGGTAGAATGTATTTACGAGATAGCCTAGAGGCCGCTTTAGCTTCTCCTATCGTGAAAGGTTTCCCAACAGGATGATCTTTTAAGATTTGCTCTACCAAATGTAGGTAAGTTCCACGTTCTAGAAATAAATCACCTTCTAAAGGGACTAAAAGATTCGCTTTACAAAGTTGATCTAAAGCTTCTTTTTCCCCCTTAAGCCCTTCCCTCTCCCAGGGAGTATTTCCGGCTGCCTGGATTTTTCGCCATATTTCCTGCGCATTGGGAGATAACGAGTTGTTCGAAGCGCCGGTAAAGGTGCAAATTATTTCATCTCCCTTTCTAGTTATAGTTTCTCGATACGTTTCCTGAACCTTAGGCTGCTTAAGAAGCCAGTCTACCAAGGTTTTTAAGCCCTGTAGGGGAAGGCCGAATTGTTTTGATACTTCCGGCAAGGAAATCACCCGATACTTTTCAGTCCGTTGTTTTATTTCAGTTTCAATGTGCTCCATTATATCCTTTCGGAAAAGCCATCCTTCTACCTGTTGAAGAAAGGAAGGAAGAGATTTCTGGCTGTATCTTTGCTTCTGCGATGGTTCTTTTTTCTCCTCCAGTGCCTCCGTCAGCAGTTCCCCCTCTTTCTGCTTCAGCCTCGCAAGTACACCTGGCTTAGAAGAATACCCTTTGATAGCCGCCTCTACCTGTTCAACCGGAAGGAAAGGTCCCACAGACTCATGAAAAAGCTGCAAAAACCACTCTCGCTCCTTGCCTGTAGTAGGAAGAGTGTATAGCACCTCTCCCCACCCCAGAATCTCGGAACCTCCTTGCCTAATCAGGATAAAGCGGTCCTGGGGCCAGAGGGGTACCGGTTCTTTAAACATCCCTCGTAGCGGTACTATCCCCCCTCCTCTTTCTCCTTCTTCCATACCCATTTTGATGGGGAAAGGAAGCCGAAGACTCTTTTTTAAATTGCCCTTTTGAAGCAGGTATATATGTACTATCCTGTGATCCGTTGCATAGGCGAGTTCTACTTCCTGCTGAGCCTTAAGAGGATAGAATAGGTGAGCGACTGCCAGAATCTCTTTTGTTAGGTAAGGACTTTCCTTTGATTTTTTTTCAAGGGAGACAAGGCAGTCTCCTCTTTGGGGAGGGGAAGAAAAGCCCTGTAGGTTCATTGCTACGCGGACTGCTCCCATTTGGAGTGTTGCCTTTACCTCTTTATACTCTCTGCCATAGCTCTGTATTTTTCGTATTCGTACCTTCTCCTCTTGAGGTAGAAGGAGAAGCTCCTCATCGACGCGAATACTTGCCCCTTTTAGGCTTCCAGCTACAATCGTTCCCTGTCCTTTTATAGTAAACACTCTGTCTAGGTACAATCGGAAAGGGGACCCATCGCTGTTTGTGTCTTTTTCCAGGCTTTCTGCTTCTGACCCTTTATCAGATTTGCTTAGCTCCAATTGTTCTAACAAAGTATGTTTTAATTCCTCCAATCCTTGACCTGTTCGTGCAGAAACCTTCACAATGGGCACTTCGGTTTGAAATATACGAAAGCAGT
Source organism: Spirochaetales bacterium (assembly GCA_046719195.1). Classification (GTDB taxonomy): domain Bacteria; phylum Spirochaetota; class Spirochaetia; order DTKZ01; family DTKZ01; genus DTKZ01. Next base: position 6,376 of record JBDNDI010000016.1, read on the forward strand.
GCTCTTTAACCTGTTGGGAAACTTCTTCCACCCTATCCGGTGTCACCAAATCTATTTTCGAAAGAACAACCACCACTCGTGGAATAGAAAATACAGAAAGAACCCACGCATGACTTTCGGTTTGCGGCATCCATCCATCATCCGCTGCTATAACCAACATTGCTACATCTAAGCAATAGGCTCCAGCTACCATGTTACGGATATATTTTTCATGACCGGGTACATCGATCACTCCGATAATCTGGCCGGAGGGTGCAGAAAAATGCGCAAATCCAAGATCGATCGTCATTCCCCTCCGCTTTTCTTCCGGTATCCGGTCGGTATCTATTCCCGTAAGCGCCTGTATCAGGAGAGTCTTTCCATGATCCACATGGCCGGCTGTTCCCACTACCGGCATATTATTCTTCGTCCCCTCTTTCCGACAGACTGAGTACAGAAAAAAGAGCTTTACGGATTATGGAGGGGTTTTCCCCGTACAAAGTAGAAAGGTTTAGTTGTACCTTTTCGTTTTCAATAATCCCAATGATGGGGATAGGTTGTTCTCGAAGTTTCTCCAAAAGTTCTTTTGGCGAAATAGTAGAGCGAAGCTCTATGGCTAGAGAGCGGAACCTTTCTTCCGGGGCACTTCCACCGCCTGTTGCCCCCAACGCCGGGACCAGGTCTGCCACTTCTTTTGGAATACCTTTTAAAATACGACGCCCAAATTTTTTTAATTCCTCGTGGGGAAGGGAATACACCTCTTCGGTGAAGGACGTGCCATCCACTCGCTGGATCAAAACCTCCTCCAGTAAAGAAAAGATCGTTTTCCCGGGCCGGAAGGCTCTCATAAGGGGATGCCGAGAGAGAGTATGGATAATCTCTTTTTTACCTAGAATAATTCCTGCCTGGGGTCCCCCCAAAACTTTATCAGCCGAACAACAAACTAGGTGGGCTCCCTGTTCCAAATAGGTTCTAACCGTAGTTTCTCCGGGAATCTGCTCTGTGAATACCCCGGAGCCCTGGTCTACCATTAAGGTTACCGAAGGGGGAAGATGGTAGGCTAATTCTTTAACCGAGGGACGCGAGGTAAATCCTCGGATTTTAAAATTGGAGGTATGTACCACTAACACAAGAGCGGTTCTTTCCGATAGGGCCGATAGATAGTCCTCCAGGGTAGTAATATTTGTAGTTCCCACTTCCACGAGTTTGGCTCCAGAAAGAGCCAAGATTTCCGGTATCCGGAAACCTCCGCCTATTTGGATTTGCTCTCCTCGGGATACCACCACCTCCTGACCCTTAGCTAGAACAGTTAGAGCAAGGAGTACCGCGGCTGCATTGTTGTTTACCACTAAGGCAGATTCGCAACCCGTTAGGAGTTGTAACAACTCGGGGATAATCCCGCTCCGCAACCCCCTTTTTCCACTCGAAAGCTCTAGCTCCAGGTTCGAATAGCCGGTATTTACCCCACAAACAGAATCCCAAACTCTTGATGCTAAAGGGCACCTGCCCATATTCGTATGGAGAATTACACCTGTTCCGTTCAGAACTTTTTGGATTCTTTTACGATAATAGGCCTGGCAAGCCTTTTCTATCTTATTTAGCACTTGTGGGTAGGATACAGGAGTTTTTGTCTGCCCTACTTGTGTTCGCAATTCATCAAGAACTGAAGAAATTACAAAGCTAGTGAAAGAGCGACTCAACAAAGGGTACCATCGGGAAACTTGTTCCTCTTCCAGCAGTCGAGATACCTGGGGTATAGAGGCAAAAGGGTTTTCCATGTCCGGAAGAGGCAGGAATCGAACCTGCCACCGCAATATGCGGCCAACGGTTTTGAAGACCGTGAGGGCCACCAGACCCCATCAGCTTCCCCTTTGAGGCATAATAAAAGGGCTTTACTCCCCTGTCAATGTTCAGTATAACACTGCTATGAATCTAATCTCCCCTTTTTCCTTCGATCTACCGACCCGAATCGAGTTTGGAATGGGTACTCATAAACGAGTAGCAGAGATTCTTCGAAACCTTAACCTGCGTAGAGTCCTAGTGATTACAGATAGTGGTATTTCTCAACTTTCCTGGTTTACCCAGATACTAGATTCTCTTTTGAGAGGGGATTTCCTTGTAGAAGTATTCGACCGAATAGAACAAAACCCCAAAGACAAGAATGTAATAGAGGCAGCAGAAGTAGCAAAACAATTGCGAGCTGAAGGACTACTTGCAATAGGAGGGGGGAGTCCCATTGATTGTGCAAAAGTCGCTTCGATACTCGCAGTATATGGTGGCACTCCTCGGTATTATGAAGATCGAAACCGTATCGGCCCCTATCCCCTTCCAATTGTTGCAATTCCGACCACAGCGGGAACAGGTAGCGAGGTTACCTTTGGGGGTGTTATTACCGATACTGATGCAAAGTTTAAGTTTACCGTCAAGTCTCCTCTATTAGCACCCCGTGTAGCCCTAGTGGACCCGGAACTTACCCTTTCTCTACCTCCGTCCCTAACCGCAGCAACTGGCATGGATGCGCTAACCCATGCGGTAGAGGCTTATACCTCCAAAGCCTCTGAACCTATAGCCGATGCCTGCGCCCTGTATGCAGCAGAGCTCATCGCACAGAACCTACCCACTGTTGTGTGCGACGGAACCAATCTACAAGCCCGTTCAGCCGTCTTGTTAGGGAGCCTTCTAGCCGGAATCGCCTTTAGTCATTCGGATGTGGGGGCTGTCCATTGTATTGCCGAAGCCCTTGGAGGAATGTATGATCTACCCCATGGGGTTTGCAATGCGGTCTGTCTGCCGTTTGTAATGGAATATTGCCTCGAAGCTAACCTAGATCGATACGCTAGATTGGGGAGGGCAATGGGGGTTCTGGAACAAAGGTCTCTTACTACTCCTTATACTAGCTCCAGGCCAACCAACGCTACCCTTGCCCAGGCAACCGTGGTGTTCGTTCGAGCCTTAGCTCAAGCGGTTGGACTCCCCTCTTTCCAGTCTTTTAGAGTTCCTTCTACAGATTATCCAATTATTGCAGAAAAAGCTCAGGTTAATGGTTCTAACCAGGATAATATTCCGGTACTAACAAAAGCTGATTATTTAAACATATTGAACCGATTAGCACAATAAAACGGTAAAATTACAGGTACAAAAAAAAATCCGTAAGGTTTCCCCTACGGATTTTGTTGTTGATTCAGTACTCTATAGATTAATACCGATCCCGATACCCGCCGCCGAATCCGCCGTGTCCTCGGGAACGATTCCCTCTGTCGCGGTTCTGTTCTAACGCTTCGTTTACACGAAGTTGACGGCCGCGTAGTTCCATGCCGTTTGTGGCCTGGATGGCAGCCTGGGCGCCTTCTTCTGTGGCCATTTCCACAAATCCGAATCCTCTGGCACGGCCTGTCATTTTGTCCGTGATGATGTTAACCGATGTGACTTCGCCGTACTGAGAGAATAGATTCTGAAGTTCGGCCTCGTCGGAACTGTAGCTTAAATTTCCGACATACAGTTTTTTCGCCATACTCAATGGTCCTCCGGGTTCTTTTTCAAACCCATTTACATAGAAATTTGCTCTGGAGTTTATCAACGATAAACCACCCGTGTTACCGTACTGGGCCCGGATTCAGAAAGATGGTTACCGCTTTCAGGAAGCAGATACAGACAAGAAACCGTAACAGCACTCTGAAGATGCAGAACTCTTTTCCCCTTCTCGTAGCCAGAACACACAGATACTTGCTATGCAAGCCAGACATATAAAAGCTACCATGACCGTAGAGAATAGTCAATAGTAAAACTCTATCTTTCCACTTCAATTCGGTTACGGCCTTTTTCTTTTGCCACATATAGAGCATTATCAGCCCGGTGAATAATAGAAATACGGTCATCCTGAGGCCTGAAAGAACTAATCCCCTGACTTAGGGTAATTTTACCAACGTTGGGGAAGGGGTAACTTTCTACTGCCCGTTGTAATTTCGCCGCCAAGACCTTAGCTGCCTCTAAATCTGTATGTTCCGAAATAATAAGGAATTCTTCTCCTCCCCACCTGCCTAGATGATCGGTTTTACGAATTTGGTTGCGGAATATTTCTGCCATCTGTTTCAATACCTGATCCCCAACCAAATGGCCAAATTGGTCGTTTACCTGTTTAAAATGATCTATATCCAACATTATTACCGAAAAAACTTCCCCATACCGTTTTGCTGCATAGAGGGTAACTTCTAATAGTTCATCGATTTTCAATCGATTGTACAACCCTGTAAGGGGATCAGTAATAGAAAGTTTTTCCAAAGCTTTATTTTTTAGAGCTAACTGAGCGTGGGCTTCGGCTAATCGGTTTTGAGTTTCTTTTAATTCCGTAATATCTACCGCTATAGAATACTTAGTAATCCGCCCATCTGGCCATGTAATAACCTTTTCCTGGAGTTGGTACCATCGGTCATCTACAGGATTAAACAGTTCAAAAACAATAGTTTTATCTAAAGGTTTCGCAGTTTTGTGATCAACAAGTTGAGGTATCTTGCAAAAGAGGCAAGGTTTTCCTTCTCCATAAATATGTGTGTAGCAGGTTTCCCCAATGAAATCTCCCCGAGCCTGGATCATTTTTCGGTTCATATAGATAATTTTATATGTACTGACATTCACCACGTAGATATCAAAAGGAATTACATCAAAGAGGGATTTAAACAGATCGCCTTCAATCATTCCTTGCTCCCATACACGATAAAAATCTTTTCAAGGGTATCACGGAGCACCTCAGGTTTTACCGGCTTCATCACATATCCTTTTGCTCCTGCTTCAATAGAATCTACCACCATTTGCTCTTGTCCATGGGAAGTGATCATAACAATAAACGCATTAGGATGTTCTTTTATTATTTCCCGGACTACTTCAATCCCACTAATATCGGGTAGTGTGATATCCATGGTAACAAAATCAGGCCGGAGAATCTTGTATTTTTCTAAAGCAGTTTTGCCATCCTGGGCAAAACCGGCCACCTGGTACCCTAAATCTTCCAAAATCTGTGCTAGCTTTCGCACCGTAATTTGTGAATCATCCACAATAAGTACCGTTTTAGGGTTCATTCTGCAACCTCTAGCTCTAAGGTCTTTTTGTAATAGATACCGGGAGTAATACAGAGAACGAACATCTTTCCCCTCTCCGTTACTATTTCTCCCCTAGTTATGTGAGACTGCTTATAACGTTGAATACTCTTTCCCTCATTAATAATAATCGGGGTAGATACCGTAAATGCATAACCGGGAAGCTGAAAGTCTAATAAGGCATTACCCACAACTAGGTTAATGCAATCTCCTGCAGTTTCTTCTACTATTGCTTCTTTTTCTTCGGGTGAAACTGAAAGGCCCATGGTGTATCCTTCAAACACGGCTTCGATTAACCTGCGGTCAAAGCTAAAAGCCACAATGAGTTTAAGCCGATCTTCTACTGTAAGGATAGAGGTCAGTTCCTTTAAATCTACCCGATCGAGGGAGTCAGGAAGAACGATCGTTTGGGTAACTGGAACCTTTCCCTCTTCTTCAAGGAACTGGCGAGTACGTTCCAACAGGTTATTCAAAAAACGATCTAAATCTGTATCGGTGATTAGTAAGTCAGGAACATCTACCCTTTTTTCCCCCTTCATACATACACCTCCGAGTCTGGAATCTGAAGGCAAATTTCCGTCCCTATTTCTAACTCCGAATGTATATCCATACGGCCTCCTAAACGAAGGACTTCTTCGTGTACCGCACACAATCCTATCCCACGACCCGAAAAAAGGTCTACCCCTTCCCGGGTAGACACTTGTCCGGTAAGTAGGAGGCTCTTTAATTCCTCTTTAGACAGAGAGTAAGATTGTTTGCTCTCTACTAGTTTTTTTCTAATTGCCAAATTCCGTATAGCTTCCCAATCTATTCCCCTCCCATCATCCCGAATTTTTATCTCTAATCCATCCTTTATCCGATGTACGGTTATCTGAATTTTCCCTTCCGCAGGCTTCCCCTTTTTAACCCGCTCCTCTGGGTTTTCTATCCCATGAATAATGGCGTTTCTAAATATATGTACGAATTGAAGCAAAAGGTTCTCATATCGTTCGGGTTTTATACGCACATTCTCCCCACTGATGGCTAAGGGTAGCAGTTCCTTACCCCTCAGTTTTCCTAGTTCTGATATCTGATGAGGGAATACTGAAAGCAATTCAAAAATTCGTACGGTTCGTAGTCGAGGAATTACGGCAAGTTCTTCGTTAATGTTAAGAGTTTGCACAATTGAAGAAGCTTGCTGGATTTTTTCTGCTAAACCTTCTAACTTATGTAAATCTTCTGTTTCAAGCGTATAGACTTGCTTTGTTTCAAAAAACCTTGCCCCTAAGTACTGTTCCAACACCTTTTGATCTTTTTTAAAGGCCTCTTCTAGAGGTTTAGTATCTAAGGAAGGAAGGGTTAGTTGTTTTTTGGGGTTTACTTTGTAGGAGGATAGGGAATCCTCTAAAGCATGGAGAGCTTGCGGAGTATACACAAGATCCATCTGAAGAAATACCCCCTTATAGGTATGAACCATCCGGTATTGTTCATCCAGCCCTAAATAGTTCAGATTGTGTAGAAACTTTTCAAAACTTTCTAATGTATCTAAGAAATATAGACGGTTACTCAAAGCATGGATCACGAATTTTAAAATTTTCTGTTCCTGGCTTATTTGTTCTTCTAACCGCTTATTATAGGTTACATCTTTCAGGATCATCATCATCCGATCGGAATCTAAGAGTCGGATAGCTTGAGTTACTATTTTGCCCTGCAGAGATATTTCCTTAGGCAGAAGGGATAGTAGAATCTCTTTTTTGTAGGCGTCCTGAGTATTAAATGCTGCAGCTAACGTGCGTTGGAAAAGCCTAGACTGCTCCTTGCCTTCTGGGTCGATTAGCTCAGGCAGGTAAGTCCCTCCAATAGGTTTTCCGAATAAACGCTCACATTCCTTACTATATTCCGTTTTAACCCTTAAATCCGGTCCAAAGGAAAGTATCCCCTCCTCCATATGATCTAGTAGATCGCGAACTGCTTTGGTTCGGTCCGACACTTTTTCTTCTAGGGTATGTGTGTGCTCCTGAATAGTATCTAGCATATTTTTAAGGGTGTTCGAAAGTATTCCTAATTCATCTTTTCGAGTGGAAAGTTTTAAGGCTCGCGGGTGACCTAATTGATACTCCTTTGCAAAGTTAGTTAACTCAGATAGGGGACGGAGGACACCGATCTGTAAACTGAGGAGAACTAAGGCTCCCAATATTAATAACGATACAATAGAGACGAGTAGTAACGGTAAAAATCGAGAAAATTCTAGAACCTGCCGATCGTTGAAGAAAATTAGGGTGTACCACTGAATTGGGGGTATATAGGCGAGGGCACAAATAGTATCTCCTTCTTTATCTTTCAAGGATAGAACTCTTACCCCCTGCTCCTCCTTTTTTTTCAACTCATCCATGGCTATCTGGAGTTTGTTCTTATCTTCCTGAAGAGGGAGTAGACGGAAAATGAGACTCTTCTGCCCCTCCTCTTTAGATATAGAACTTAAATCTACCAGTTTCGGATCTGGATGGGCTTGAATAGCTCCCTCCTGATCCATTAGAATCGGCAGCACTCCTTTTTGTTTTGCTTGAACAAATTTGTCTAGGAAAGAACCGAAAGAAAGGCCTGTACCCGCCATACCCAACACCTGGTTACCTTCCCTCATTACCACATTAATCCATACTTTTGTGTCCTGAATTGCTTTGTCGTAATTTACATTTAAAGAATAGTCCTGCACCTTCTCTAAGGTGGCAAAGTACCAGCTATCCTCCGGGGTTGTGGGATTTAACGTATATTGTAATTCTTTTCCTGAATAGGAATTGCTTCCATCATTAAAATAATAGTTGCCGGATCTATGAACTACAAAAAAGTACACCTGATCGGAGAAATACTTTTTATAGCTTTCAAGTTCTGCTAACGCTTGTTCTTTTAACCTGAGATCTTTTTCATTTTTAGCCCAGGCTTTTAGTAAGGGAGAGTCTGCTAGTTTCCGGGCTAACACAATTTCCCGATCTAGTCCGTTTGAGATATCTGCTTTTTCCTTCAAAACGATTTGCCGGGCATACTCTACGCCTAAGTCTTTACTCAAAGAGCGCAGGGCTTTGTAGAACACAAAGAATGTAAGAACCCCTACCCCAAGGTATACGCCTAATATTAAAGCTAAAATTAACCGACTAACTCGAGCTTGCAACCATTCTATAGCGTTATATTTCATTAATGGTACCATACCATAGAAACCCTTATCTTACAAATATTGCAATTCTGTATCGTAAAAATATCAACACCAATCTGTTGACAGGGGGAGCAGCGAAGGCTACAGTGAATTTACCCTTCAAAAGGTAAAGTACAATCCTTATTAGGAACAGGAGATAGGTATGAACTACTTTAATTCTTTACCCTTCAGAGAACAGATACAACAGTTAGGTAAGTGCCGTTTTATGGCAAAGAGCGAGTTTGCCGATGGGGTTTCTGTTTTAAAAGGGAAAAAAATAGTAATCGTCGGCTGTGGAGCCCAGGGCTTAAACCAGGGACTGAACCTTCGGGATTCCGGCTTAGATGTAAGGTATGCCCTTCGAAAGGAAGCTATTGCAGAAAAACGGCCTAGCTTCAAAAGTGCAACGGAAAATGGATTCAAAGTAGGGACCTACGAGGAACTAATACCAACAGCCGATGTTATCGGGAACCTTACCCCGGATAAACAGCATAGTTCTGTGATCGATGCGGTAATGCCCCTGATGAAGAAGGGAGCTACCCTGTGGTACAGCCATGGATTCAATATAGTAGAGGAAGGAAAGAAAATACGTCCCGACATTACCGTGGTTATGATGGCACCCAAAGGGCCAGGTACAGAACTACGTACGGAATATGTGCGGGGCTTCGGGGTTCCAACCCTCATTGCCGTGCATCCAGAGAACGATCCGGAAGGGAAAGGGTTGGCAATTGCTAAGGCTTTGGCCTGCGGTACAGGGGCAGACCGGGCAGGGGTTCTCGAATCTAGTTTCGTTGCGGAAGTAAAAAGTGACCTAATGGGAGAGCAGACCATCCTCTGCGGGATGCTTCAAACCGGAAGTCTGCTTAGTTTTGATAAAATGGTTGAAAAGGGTATAGATAAGGGGTATGCAGCCAAATTAGTTCAGTATGGGTGGGAAACCATTACCGAAGCCCTTAAGTTCGGTGGAATTACCGGCATGATGGCTCGCCTCTCCAATCCAGCAAAACTACGAGTTCACGCCCTTGCAAAAGTATTAAAAGAAATCCTAACTCCCCTCTATAAGAAACACATGGATGACATCCTTTCGGGAGAATTCAGCAAAACCATGATGGAGGACTGGAAAGCCGAGGATAAACAACTACTAGCCTGGCGAGAAGCTACCGGAAAAACCGCCTTTGAGCAGACCCCTGCTGGTTCCATGGAAATTTCCGAACAGGAGTATTTTGACAAAGGTCTTCTGATGGTGGCCTTCATCAAAGCAGGGGTAGAACTCGCTTTTGAAATTATGGTAGAAGCTGGGATGAAACCGGAAAGTGCCTACTATGAGTCTCTCCATGAAGTTCCTCTTATTGCCAACCTTATTGCCCGAAAAAAACTGTATGAAATGAACAAGGTAATCTCGGACACGGCGGAATACGGTTGTTACCTGTTTGATAACCGGGCGCGCCCCCTGTTGGCTGACTTCATGAGTAAGATTGACACGGACCTAATCGGTAAAGGCCTGAACTTTAAAGATACAGGCGTGCCCAATAAAGAACTGTTCCGGGTTATGGAGGAAATAGAAAGTCATCCGGTGGAAAAGATCGGGAAAGTCCTCCGGGCTCACATGACGGCTATGAAGCCCCTTAAATAAGCCCCTTTCAAAAAC